>NZ_LWGJ01000979.1:0-5344 GCF_001635845.1 Oleiphilus sp. HI0132
GATAGTGTATCGTTTTCTGGTCTTCCATTTAGCTTTGATTATAGGCAGTTTGATTATCAGTTTAATTTAGAGCATTTGTCAGACATTACTACGCTAGGCTTTGCTCAGGTTGAACAGTTCTTCGCTCCAAACGTTTTGCCTGAGTTAACTCAAGCAGATTCTCTCGGTGAAACTGTACTTTCTACACTTCAGTTTGAAAGGCTTGATCAGGCGGCTATTGAGGTTCGCGAATTTGGTGTAATCGTTGAGCATTCTCATAATAATGACACGAGGCAGTTTGATGTTGATCTTTCAGAAAACACTTCGTTAGTCGATATTACTCTTAAACCTGGCAAAAACGAGATTTCGTTAGAAGTTACGGCGTCCTTACAGATGCCGTATTCAGGGCTTGAGTGCGAATTAGACGAGAGGTTACGAAATCTCGTACTGCTAGATGACGGGGGCGAAAGTACCGAAGAAACACAGAACGCTGTATTAGAGCTCCAAGGAATGCGGCGGAATGTAGAACAGGTTTTAACTTATAATTTCGTAATATTTCGAGATGAAGCTGATGAGCTTGAAATTACCGACTTTGCTAATCCTCTAGCTCTGTTTGATGAAAATTCACTTGAATCGAATAATCTTTCACTATCAGGTGATTATTTGGTACTTGGTTCGCCAAAGGAAGATAGTTCTTCAGCCGGTGAATTTACTGCTCTTCAGATACAGAATGACCTTGACGGCTCGATTGTCAATGAATTCTCAGAGGACTCTGGCGCTGTTTATATCTATGAAAGAAATGCAAACGATTCTTGGGAGTTAGTCTGGATGTTGAAGGCTCCAAATGCTGAGCCAGGCGATAAATTTGGTCAATCTGTGTTTGTGGACGGCGAGCTATTGGTAGTTTCTGCCCCTGGTGAAGATAGCTCTGCGCAAGATGTGTACACTAACTATACTGCAGAAGGGGACTATTCAAGTGCGCTCTCTCAAGAACTTGAAAATGCCAGCGCTAGCAATCTTTCTCCTGAATCTGGCGCAGTCTACCTTTATGTGCTGCAGCGAGATGGAAGTTGGGCACTTCACTCTTATATCAAAGCAAAGGAAAATGTTCGAGGTGCCTCCGGTTTCGACAAAGGGTTTGGTGAGCAAATTGCGTTAAGCGCTCGGTTAAGTTCATCTGGGCAGTATATTGGTCATAGCCTAGCTATTGCTGCACCAAAAGAAGATAGCCTGAATGGCATCTTTTCCGACACGCAAGCCATTAACTCAGGTGCAGTTTATATGTATTCGCTGAATCTCAGTCAGGGCAATTTCTTGCAATATATCGAGACGTTAAAAGCTTTAGAACCCGTTGCGGGAGATCGCTTTGGTAGTGCTATTTCTTTAACACCTGACGGCCAAGTATTTGTATCAGCTCCTTATGAACAAAGTAATGACCGTGTGATAAATAATTCGCCCTCGCCAGAGTCATATGAGCCTGTACTAAGTAGGTCAAATTCCGGCGCTGTGTTTGCTTTTAGCGCTATAAATAGTAATCAGGTGGGATTTCACGAATTGCGTTCAATTATAAAGGCATCGAATGCAGATTCTGGTGATCTATTTGGTAGCTCAATTGCTTCGAATGAAAACTATCTGGTTGTTTCTGCATCCCATGAGGACGGCGCAAGTACCGGGTTCAATCGCGATATGTCGAATAACGATTCAAGCGATTCTGGAGCCGTTTACGCATTTAAAAGAGATGCTGCCAGTGGAAACTTTTCTCAGGACCTCTATATAAAAGCTCCCGTAAATGAACCGTTTTCGAGCTTTGGCAACGCAGTAGCGCTATATGATAACGACCTGGTTGTCTCGCACTCACTGTTCGATGAAGGGGGTTCTGAAGATAAGGGTATCACTTACATCTATGCTCGGGATCATGAAGATAAGACCTGGTCTAAACTGCTGGAATTAAGCAGTCCTGGAGTTGTTGAATATGGAAGCACGATTGCGCTTGAGGGAAATAAGGTGGTTGCCACAACCAAAACAGCAGGACAACCTTTGTTTTTGGTAAAATAAACTCAGTGTTTTAGAGGGCTTATATTGAGAGTATGCCGCTAACAGTTCTTTTGCCGTCAGTAACCAGTAATTTTGTAATGCTGTTTTCCTTCATGATCGTTTCAGCCGTAAAGAGCATTTCTCCCTCGTCAATGGTTATTGGGTCTGTGGTCATTATATCTTTTGCTTTTTGGGTGTGAATGTCACCACCTTTTACCAAAGAACGGCGCAAGTCTCCGTCAGTGATTACGCCAAGAAGCGCTTTGTTTTCATCGATAACAACTGCAATACCCTGAAGCGATTGAGTCATTGTAATGATAACTTCATCAACAGGTGTTTCAGGGCTTACAAAAGGTAGGTCTTGAGCAAGCATTTCGTCACGCACCTTGGTCAGTAGCTGTCTACCCAAGCTTCCTCCAGGGTGAAAGGCTGCAAAGTGCTCAGGTTGAAAGTTTCTTTCTTTCATTAGTGAAACAGCAAGTGCGTCGCCCAAAGCTAGTGTCACCGTTGTCGATGTGGTAGGAGCCAAATTATTTGGGCATGACTCCTTTTCGACAAAAATATTCAAGTAGACGTCTGAATTTTTTGCTAGCGTGCTATCAGGGGCGTTAGCAATCGAAATAATTTTGTTTCCGAAGCGCCGAAGGCTAGGGATGAGTTTGATCACTTCTTCGGTTTCGCCGCTATTCGAGATAAGCAAGATGATATCGCTAGGGCGGATCATCCCTAAGTCACCATGAAACGCTTCGGCGGGGTGAATAAAAAAACTAGGTGTGCCGGTAGAAGCGAGTGTAGCTGCGACTTTTTTGCCAATATGGCCGGATTTCCCCATGCCTGAAACTATTAGGCGTCCTTCAGATTTCATTATCAATGATATGGCAGATGAAAAACTGTTATCAAGAGAGTTTGCGAGATTTGAAATAGCGGAGGACGCTTCGTTTAAGCTGCTAATCGCAGTTTCATTAATATCAGACATTTACACCTACCTAGTAAAGCGGGGTTATAAGGGCTTGGGAGTGGGTGATACAAACGATACCACTAATTATGTCTGTATTATAAACGGTTTTACAAAGAGTAAAATGGCTTTTGTCTTAAATGAAATTTAGGTGCAACAGGTTTAACTTGGGTGGGTGTTGGCAGCGCAATGTGATTGAGGTGCGCTGCCAAAAGAAGGTGCAGGTTAAAAATTGTATCGCAGGCCAATATTACCTAGAATCAGTTCTTTATCTTCTATTAAGGGGCTGGTTTCTATTTCGCCTGAAAATTTCTCTATGGCAAGGTAGCCCGTCGCGGTTAGTTTGTCAGATATGCTGTATTCGACGGTAAGGTCGAACCCGACATGTCCACTATTTCCAGGCTCATATTGAGGTCTGGTAATAGTTTGATAATAATCGATATTGGCGTCATCTTCGCCAGCACCATATTTTTCAATAACATAACTTTCCGCCGCCTCATTTTCAGCTTCGGTAACTTGGTAGTAGTAAGTGTTATACTTGTTGCCATAATGTTTTATAAACATACGTGGAATAATTGACCAATTACCAGTATCAGGGAAGGGGCGCGACCAGCTGATCGAAGATCTAGGGCCAGAGTAGGTGCTTACAACATCATGAAAAGCTTTGATTTCAACTAAGCCCACACGAGAGAAAAAGCGAAAAATAAAGCCAGCCTCGTAAGCTCTATCTCTATTTTCATCAATGCCCCAGTACAACTCTTCCATATCAGCGCTAATATTCTCAAGATCCAAAAATGTTCGTCCCGATGTTACCGCAAGGCCAAACATAATACGCTTATGCCTGAATAACTCGAAGCCAACTAGTGGCTCATCATGATTGTTATAGCCGAACAAATTTCCCCACTGAAAACTGAAAGTCGGTAAAAAGGAGTAGGTGCCATCATGTCCTATATAGGGTGCCGACCCAAATGTAATGCCGGGGCCGATAGAAAGATGGTCTTCATAGACTGGAACCGGCTCTTGTACCCTTGCTTGAGTTGCGGACGAGCAAAGCACCAAAGACAGTGTTATTGCAGCCAATGATAAGAGTTTACGAGAGTTGAATTCCATAGTGATAAATTACCTGGGTAGTTCCATGTGTGATTAATTACTTAATTTCCAAGCGTTCAGAGAATGCTGAGTCCTTGAATATTTCTGTATTCTATATCTTATTGAATTTAAACGATGAGATCTGGATAACATCATTCGTGATATTTCTGAATAATGCTAACCCTTATTAGCCGGCTAGGTCATATTGAGTGAGGTTATTGCTTTCGATCATGATGCGAACTTTCTCAATATAACGCTCAGCTTGTTCGGAGTAAGGGGAAAGTCCGGGCAGTAGATCTAGGCTGCTCATGTCTTGCTTGCTTGTGCTGCTGAACTTAGCGCGTAGTTTCCTGAATTCATCATATGCCGAGAAGCTATTTAGGTTCATCAGATAGGCCCTGATGGATTCATTTATAGTCTCGAATTGAGCTACCTCATGTTGTTGGTTCTCATTCCTGAATTTAGGTACAAGACCGCATCCTTTTTTAAAGCACCAGTGGCCAAATAGGTTGTTTCCTTGCTTAGCGAAACGACTGGTCCCCCAGCCAGACTCAATGGCCGCTTGTGCCAGTACCATAGAAGCAGGGACGGTATCAACACGCTCTAGCAGTCTGCCAAGTGTCTGACTTGGGTTGGTAGTTGGCACAACCTTGTATTTCATTGCAAGCGCTTTAAGCCAATTTCTGTCGTATTGGTTCAGGCTGGCGGCACCATTTTTTTTTATGGAAGTGCTCATAGCTTGTATTGCAGTTCTGAGGCGAAGTATGTGAAGGTTTTCGTCCTTAACCATTGGCAATAAATATTCAAAAAAAGACTGCTTCTTCTCACTTATATTCTGAATAACTGAAAAGTCAGGAAGCGGGACGGACAGACTGCTATCGGCCTTGTTTTCAATCTTGGGTAGCATATTTTTGGGACTGTGATAGAACCATATGCTTGCCCAAATAATAGACAGTAAGCAGAGGGTAACGGGGTAGTTAATGCTGACGAGGCGTGAAATTAAACTCATTAAAGTTTCAGGGCGCAAATGTTTAAGTAAAGTAATTTTACTTATATTACACAGACAGCACCCTGAAAGAAAATATATCGTTCGTTTAAAACTGATCTAGAAACTGCTCGTAACCCCGGCTACTAAGTTGCTGCTTGGGAATGAATTCCAACGCGGCGGAATTAATACAGTATCTTAAACCAGTTGGCGCTGGGCCATCATCAAAGACATGCCCAAGATGTGAGTCTGCAAATTTACTACGAACCTCGGTGCGAGACATAAATAAACGAAAATCTTTC
>NZ_LWGJ01000980.1:0-384 GCF_001635845.1 Oleiphilus sp. HI0132
AGCGTTACTTATTGAGAGCTGGTTTATTCGGCCAACATTAATGGCCAGCTACCAATGTTTGCCGGAAGGTTGCTGCCTCTAATGCAGAGGCAGCAAATCATGCTTAAACTCTTCTACGAGTAAAGCCAAGGCCTGCTAGTCCAAGACCAAGCAAAGCAAGAGTACCTGGCTCGGCTACTGACACAGAGTCGGCAGTATCACCACTGATACCCCAAGCATTAAGAGTACCTGTGTCGCCAGCTAATCTATCGAAGATGGTAAGTTGCCATACAGTGCTGAGTGACTCGCCATCAAATGCTGAAAGCAATTCAGTGCCCTGGAAGGTTCCTGGGCCAAAAGGCGCTGCGACAGTGCTTATATGAGTTCCTGCTTCGTCATCAAAAG
>NZ_LWGJ01000981.1:0-572 GCF_001635845.1 Oleiphilus sp. HI0132
TGGCGACATATCTTCGTTAGAAGTATGGAGCCGCTCTAAGTTGTAATAACGCATGTAGTCAGCCACATCATTTCTCATATGCTCTCTCGTTGGCTGGGGCACTTTCAAAACCCAGTCATGCTTTAAGCTTCCAAAGAACCGCTCCACAACAGAGTTATCCCAGCAAGCACCTACATCCCCCATGCTAGCTCTGATGCCATAATTACTCAGCAGTGTGCGATAACGCTTGCTGGTATACTGCGAACCTCTGTCACTATGAAACACCAAGCCTTTAGGAGGCTGGCGCAGATTATATGCCCTGATCATAGCTCGACTAACCAAGTCAGTAGTCATACGCTTATCAATCTGCCAGCCAACGATTCGGCGTGAAAATAAATCCATGACGATCGCGAGATACATCCAGCCTTCGCCTGTTTTCAGATAAGTCACATCGCCAGCCAAGATTTGATTTGGCCCAACCGGATTAAAGTTCTGGTTCAGCAAGTTATCTGCAACAGCATCACTGTGTTTACGCTTAGTTGTTGCCTTGTATGCAATGCGTTGCGTAACGACCAATCCAAGCTTAGCCATTA
>NZ_LWGJ01000982.1:0-652 GCF_001635845.1 Oleiphilus sp. HI0132
TTGTCGCCTCTGTTAATTTTTAATAATTGAATAGGAGGCGGTAAGAGAATATGAGTGAAGCATTATTCAAAAGAGTTTAAAGAAGCCATTGTTAAGAAGTGGCTTGAAAGTGGGTTATCATTAAGAACGTTTTCAGCCCAGGAAAACATAAACCTATCCACCTTGTATTCCTGGCGAGATAAATTTCAATTACCAGGTTCAAGTGTGACAAAAAGTAGTAGTCCAGATAACTGGTCTCCAGAAGCAAAGTTTTCAATTGTTCTGGAAACCGCCATGATGTCGGAGATAGAGCTAAGTGAGTATTGCCGAGAAAAAGGGCTGTACCCTGATCAGGTGAAGCAATGGAAACAATCTTGTATTAACAACAATATGACTGAGGCTCAGCGTAAGAAACAGGAAGCTGCAGAGCGCAAAGCAGATAAGAAGCGTATTAAGCAGTTAGAGAAGGAGCTAAAACGCAAAGATGCAGCACTTGCTGAAACTGCTGCATTATTGGTGCTCAGAAAAAAGCTCAATGCCTACTGGGGGGAAGACGAGGACAGCTAACCATGCTTCCAGATAGGCAATATTATGTGGAGCTGATTGATGAAGCCGTTAGTGCTGGAGCCAGAAGAGTGAAAGCCTGTGAGCTAATAGGCTTATCGCTTCGGAC
>NZ_LWGJ01000983.1:0-262 GCF_001635845.1 Oleiphilus sp. HI0132
CGTCAGCTTGTATCCCACAAGGCAATCGTTGTTAACGATCAGGTAGTGAATATCGCATCTTACCAAGTTAAAGCTGGTGATGTTGTTGCTGTTCGCGAAAAAGCTAAGAACCAATTGCGTGTTAAAAACGCTGTTGAGTTAGCAGCTAATCGCGGGGCAGTTGAGTGGATCGACGTAGATACCAATAAACTCACAGGAACTTTTAAAGCTGTTCCTGAGCGTTCAGAGCTACCTTCGGACATCAACGAGAATCTAATTGTTG
>NZ_LWGJ01000984.1:0-323 GCF_001635845.1 Oleiphilus sp. HI0132
GGCGATTTGGATATGGGCTATATCCTTCTCGCTTTAAGCGCCTATTTTTCATATAAGAACCTTGGATCGAACAAAGTTCAACCGAACTATCTATTATTACCTGCTGTCATTCTTCTGACCGCCGGGTTTGTTTTATCTCAAGCTCTGGATATAAAAACACTGTTTTTTTTATGCCTTGCTTTATCGCTGCCCTTATTTAGCGCAATAGTTCTAGGCTTTGCAAGTACTCGTAATATTATCATTGCATGGAGTGTCGTCTTAATGGCGATGCCTTTCTGGTACCTGGCAATCCCTTTCTTACAAACACTGACTGTTAAAGTTGT
>NZ_LWGJ01000985.1:0-279 GCF_001635845.1 Oleiphilus sp. HI0132
TTGCGCAATCGCCTGTGCCTCGTAGGGCCATCTCGATTACTTCCAATAAGGGAAACACTTCGAGCATATAATCGATGCCGGGGCCGCATGCGGGGACCTGGTCTTCGGGTAAGCTTTGTAGCCACAATTGTCGAATAGCAACAGCGGCACCACCCACAGATAAGAGTGCTGCGAGGAATGCGTAGATGGACGAAGCGATCTTTCCTGCATTATGGATTGCACCGATCAGCGCAACGAGCCCAATGCCGCTAAAGAATACTCGTTGCATCATACACATTG
>NZ_LWGJ01000986.1:0-404 GCF_001635845.1 Oleiphilus sp. HI0132
ATTGAGCGCTTCGTGTTTACCTGTCTGTTCCGATAATTCAAATATATTGATGTCGGAACCTCCATTGTAGCTGTATATCAGGTTTCCGTCGGTCTTAAGCCAGTCGAGTTCATCGACTCCTGTTTCTTGAGTATTAGTTCGGGAGTAGCTATCGCTTGACTCGTCAGAAGAGGCATCTGCACTTCCATCGCTTTCGAGTACGGGGGCATCGAGGCAAATATCGCAATAGCTAGGGTTCTGGTTATTCGAAGCAATTCCGTGCTTTAAGTAGCTTTCCAGAGGGCCGCCCGTTCCGGTAATTCCGCCATCATTCTCGGACTCACTACAGCCAACGAAAACAGATGACAGTAAGCTCAAGGTGAGAAGAAACAAACTTGGCTTAAGTTTATGTTGAATGTCCATTG
>NZ_LWGJ01000987.1:0-8851 GCF_001635845.1 Oleiphilus sp. HI0132
CAGATTGTATTGTGCGGCACTATGCTCTTCGCTCTTTGCGATAAAACGAGCCATATGGTAGAGACCAGAGAGTAAGCCGATACTAGACTCCATTGCGCCATCGGCAGCCAACCACATATTATTTAGGCCAGTATCCCATGTGACTAATTGAGAGGGGGACTTTTCTAGTTGTTCGACCGTTGAATCTCCGATTGCTTCTATTTCGCTACTTAGTTTGACGAATTTTTCTGCATTTTCATCATATTGATATTTTAAGAAGGCAAAGTCTTTATACTCTTTTAGCACTTCTTCGAGCAGCTTTTTATACTGACTTTTGTTTAAGGAAAAATTTTCGATTTGAGTGGCGTCCATGAGCCCTGCATCGCGGAGCTGATCTATCGCTTCATCGGTGCTTTGTTGGGCTTCCTTGATTGACTCTAGCCCTTTATCGTAATGATAACCTTGAAAGATTTTCTCTACTGCAAGCATTTGAGCTTCCAGACCAATTTCTGCCTCCATCGCTCCATCAGCGCTGTCCCATGCTGGACCCACGATAAATGATAGGTTATCTGATAGCTTACTAATACCATTAAAACCGATCAGTCCAACCAAAAGGATAACGAGTGTGGATAGGGCAAATCCAGATATTACTTTTAGACGTATTGTTGCATCGCGAAACATATTGAAGGCCGTTTGATTGAAGGAATGGCTTGTTCTTTTTGTATTCAGTATAGACAGGGTTAGAGATGTGGCAATGAAAGGTATTTTGGCAGCGATATCTCATGGTGACTGTTGATAAGTGAATGAGGTCAAACTCGGCTGATTTGCTCATCTTGCTGTTTTGAGTAGTTTGGAATTCGAAGCTTTTTTCTCGAACCGGTATTCGACATTGCGGCGTCAACCTTTTAATCGAATCTGGCCAAGCTGACACTCACCTTGAGTATTAAGACGCATCGACAAATTGATCTAACATAAAATCTATAAAAACGCGTAACTTTAAAGGCATAAACTCAGTTGAGGGGAACAGTAAAAAAACTTCATGGGGGTATTCTTTTGTCCTGAGAACAGTTCGACGAGTCTCCCGGCTTTAATGTCCTCTTCGATAAGATAACTGGGGAGCATAGAGATTCCCATACCTGCCTTGACCGCCTGATAAACCGATAATACGTCATTTACGACGAGCTTCTTCTGCGTGTCATTAACGTGCATTTCTGGGAGAAGTTGCAGATAACGCAATAGTATCTTTCATTATAGGTTATATATAAACCAATAGCCCGTGCTTATACTTGCATACACACCTTCGAAATATTGGTACATGAGGACGAATTATGAAACTTTCTGAAGCCTTGAAGACGCGCCGTAGCATTCGTCAATTCACACCTGTAAGTATTCCGGATGATGTCTTGGAGCGCGTTATCAGCAAAGCATTGCTATCACCCAGTGGAGGTAACTCTCAACCTTATCGAATTGCAATTGCTAGCGGTAGCACAAAAAATAAGATAGCTGACGAATTATCTAGCAAGTTCGCCAAAGCTAGCCGGATTAAGCGCCTTCCGTTACCAAGCAAAATTTGGCAGGGGTTAACAAGTGGTGTTTTGCCCGACGGCGATTATAACCCCGACGTCAGTTACCCTGATGAGCTTAAGAAACGCAAGTTTGATTGTGGCATGGGGCTATACGAAACACTGGGCATTGAAAGAAGTGACTACGAGGCACGTGAGGCGCAAATGCAAAAGAATTTTGAGTTTTTTGGTGCGCCCACTGCAATTTTTATATTTATCAATGACAAACTTGGTCTTTATAGTGCTTTGGACGCCGGTATCTTTATGCAATCACTCATGCTCGCTGCCGTAGAAGAAGGGTTGGGGTCCTGTCCTCAAGCCGCTATTGCCACTTGGGCAAGTCCGATCAAAAAGCATTTCGATATAGAAGAAGACTATAAACTGCTATGCGGTCTTTCGATCGGTTACCCTGCCGAGCATAAAGTGAACACTTATCAACCGGCAAAACGTAGCGTCGAAAATGTAATGTTTGCACCTACATCTAAGTAAGCTTGACGCTTCGACAAGCTTAAAAAAGGGTTTCATTCAGTCAGCGGGGTTAGCCAGGTCATCCCACAATTCTGTGATCAAGTATCCTCTATGAGAGTAGTGAACGTGAGTGCCAGTGAGAACCCCTCGGTCGTAGGATGAATAGTAATAACTACCTGACTGCCCGGTGCCGAGTTCGCTACCGACTATGCTTCCGGCTTGATTTAGACTAGCACCCTCAGGGTGTTCAGTATCTCTGACCTCAAAAAGATAGTAGGCGTCTTTTTGCCACTGCCAGTCCTCTAATATGCTCGCTGAAAAACCTAGACGCCATGAGTGTTCATCGTTGCCGGGTAAGATACTTAAGGCCGTATGAGTGTATTCGGCAGGAGAATATGATGTGTCGCCTTCAAGCAGTACTTCATTCACTAATAGCGGGTTGCTCATATCGCTCACGTCAAACAGTGCGAGTTTGATATTATTTGTTGCGACGCCACCTTCCGAGCCGCGGCCTAGGCCAAAGACAAGTGTATCGCCGAAGGGGTGAAGGTAGTTTGAAAAGCCGGGCAGTTCTAATTCACCTGCGACGCGAGGAGAGTCGTGATTAGATAGGTCAAGTACATAAAATGGGTCGATTTGTCTAAAGGTCACGATATAAGCTTTGTCACCGTCAAATCGAACACTGTAGATTGACTCTCCTGGTTTTCCGATAGCTTCCGGAGCCGATTCATTAGGGATTGTTGCATTCAGGTTCAGCTCTGTATCATCAATATTGATGGTATGTAGCCGATGTATATTTCTCTCTGTGCTGGAATGGTCAGTGGTCACGACTCGCAGATGATCCTGATACTCGCTAAGTCTGAACTGTTCATTCCAGCCTACTTGGCCGCTTAGGGCTACGCTTCCAGCAAACTCTAGACCATTGTCCGAATAGTCTAGCTTGTAGACCGTACTGCTATAAGATGAATCATTTGCGTTTTCGTAACTGTATTCATTTTCTACCATATACACGGCGTTCAATGATGCGTAGATTGTGGCAATGGGGGCGGCGATGCAGCTGGATTTTATATCTGAAAGCGCCATATCATGTGAAGCGCCAAGGTCGATTTTAGTAACGATAGCCAGGGTAGGTTGTGTTGAATCTTCTGGCTCGTTAGGAATATGGCAATCATTTTCACCTAGTAAAATCTTTGTTTGGCCATTTAAGGTGACGCTTGGGAGTAGGTCTTCTAATGTGGCCTTGCTGATTAATGACTCGTTACGGCTAATATCATCTTCTTCATAGGGATAGATTACATAGTCGTCGAGGTAGGCACTGTATTGGCTAATGATATAGAGCTTTGAGCCGATTTTTCGGCTGCTGACATACTGACCCTCTATCTGTATAGATGTGGTTTTGTCTATGGTGGATTCAGGTGTTTCCACGTCATACATATCAATACTGATACGGCTATCACTCCAGTGCCAGAAGTAGTCGCTATAGACTTGAGCGTATTCGTTAGCGATTGAAATAAGTTTTTTGTTTTCGAGTGTTTCTTCCAGATACAAGCCCTGTAAGTAATGACGTGAAGTAGAGAGGGTAATGGTATTGAGCGCTTCGTGTTTACCTGTCTGTTCCGATAATTCAAATATATTGATGTCGGAACCTCCATTGTAGCTGTATATCAGGTTTCCGTCGGTCTTAAGCCAGTCGAGTTCATCGACTCCTGTTTCTTGAGTATTAGTTCGGGAGTAGCTATCGCTTGACTCGTCAGAAGAGGCATCTGCACTTCCATCGCTTTCGAGTACGGGGGCATCGAGGCAAATATCGCAATAGCTAGGGTTCTGGTTATTCGAAGCAATTCCGTGCTTTAAGTAGCTTTCCAGAGGGCCGCCCGTTCCGGTAATTCCGCCATCATTCTCGGACTCACTACAGCCAACGAAAACAGATGACAGTAAGCTCAAGGTGAGAAGAAACAAACTTGGCTTAAGTTTATGTTGAATGTCCATTGCAGTTGGTCCTTTAAACTTGGCTCGATTTATTGTTGAGCTCTTCGAAATAATAAATTCCAACTCCCGCTCTGTACTGATTGGAAGCGTGTTTTTGTTCGGCTAATGGCATGTCGTGCTGTGCAAGCCACTTATTCAGCTTGAGCAACAATTTTTCATTTTCTTTTTTGCTGTATTGTTTAAATTCTTGAATAGAGTCACTTGATAGGTGCAAGTAAGCAACAGATCGTTGGAAGCGAGGTTCGTCTGAATCTGGATTTAAATTGTTGCTTAGTGTGGATATTAAATCGTGTGCTGATTGTGCGGCGACTTCAATCTGATCAAGGCTTTCGGGTATCGGGATATAGCCGGATTGGTTTAGCCGTAGGTGTTCATTTTCAAGTTTCTCCACTGCACCTAAACGGGTAAGTTCTTCAAGTAAGGTCGTTGTATGAATATCGCCACTATATTCTTTGACTAAAGACTCAAAACTTGGTGTGTCAGCGTTACTCGAGCTAAAAGGGAGGTCTAGCGGTGCGTTTTGATCGCGGCTATAAGCCGGCTCCCTAAGCCATGCGTTAATGACTCTCTCTGCCCGGTTGGCAGGTGTGGTTGTGGTGGGAATCTTGCTTTCATCAAGTTCTTTACGAATTCGTGCAACCTCTTTTCGATGAAGTCCGCTTAAAATCGAAATTCTAGAGGTGCTCTGGGGCTTTCCATCGACAGTGAACTCTTCTTCTGCAACGGCCACATAGGCATGTTTTACCCATTCGGCAAAGTCAGAGAAACCGACTCCTGACCTCAGGAGTATGCGCACCAAAGGTTTCATCATAAAGATGACACATTGGCTTAAGGTGTTTTTGTAGCTTAACGTTTCTTTGTTCATATTGGGAATATATTCCCAATATGAACAAATATCAAGTGAAACTCGCTAAGGCAAACTGGTCATTGCCACCGAATTGTATTGCCCGAACTGACACAAAACCTTCACATCGTATCTCCGATCGGCATCTAAACTTAAACCCATTGTTATTGTTTTTTCCTCCGTGCTGTCACCATGCCTAAAGCTGTATGTAACGATGTAAGTATTGAATACGAGACCTTCGGAAACCCTAAAAGGCCTGCCGTACTTCTGATTATGGGTTTAGGTGCCCAGATGATTGTTTGGCCTGACCGGTTCTGTCATCTGCTTGCTGAAGAAGGTTATTACGTTATCCGATTTGATAATCGAGATATTGGCCTTTCTACCAAGTTTGATCACTATGCAGCTCCTCGTGTGTTGAAACAGGTATTGGCAAACTGGTTTGGCTTGAAGATAGACGCACCCTACGATCTATATCATATGGCCCACGACGCGGTCTGTCTGCTTGACCACCTAAAGTGTAAACAGGCCCATATTGTCGGAGCTTCAATGGGTGGCATGATCGCTCAAATCATTGCTGGTATTTATCATGATCGTATTATTAGCTTAACCTCGATCATGTCTACGGCAGATAGTCGTGGTTTAGTGATGCCTTGGAATATGAAGCTGGGGCTTCATTTGCTTAAGTCGAGCCAGGCTGCCGAAGAAGAACAGCTAGACCTGAAAATGGAAACCGTCCGTTTGATTAGCAGCAGGACTCACCCGCCAAAGCAAGAAGAGTTAGAATCTCGACTCCGGAAAGCTCTGGCGCGCGATGCTGAAAAGTACGGTACAAAAAGACAGCTTTCTGCGATTGTAGCGACTAAGAAAACCAAAAAGATTACACAGCGAGTCAATGTCCCCACTTTGATTATTCATGGTGCCGAAGATCGGCTCATTCCTATCAAGTTCGGAAGAAAAAATGCTGAACTGATTGAAGGTGCTGAATTCCGCGAGATAGAAGGGATGGCGCATGACTTTCCAAGACCCCTTGTTGGCTATCTGGCTTTTGTGGTTAGCAAGCACTTAGGAAAATCCTCTGATAGCGAATAGCTTGGCTAATGAATCGAATCACGCCGATGCGACCTTAAGGGATCAAAGTACTTTAAATTATCTAAAAGAGCGTTTTCGAAAAGACTAGTTGAGCTCTGACATGCAAGCCATCAGTTCAGTTTCGATATCAGCAGATAAGCCCTTGCCAATAATTTCAATCCGGCTTTCCAGGCATTCATCCAGTGCTACCTCGGTTAAGGCATCTGTTGTTAGGTTATAGCCGAATACTCCCTCGTCAGTGATAAACACGGCTTTCATTCGTTCAGCATTGACTCCACTCAAGAAGTTGAAAAGTGCAGCATGGCTAAAGGTCTTATCTGGCGAAAAGCGCCAGCCGATACTTTCGTAGCCCTCTCCCTTATTTGTTGCTTTTAAAAAGCCTGTTTCCGGTATAGGCGAGTCCATGAGTAATCTAGGTGCGTCAGATTCATGATGGTGATGTTTGGCTGTTACCACTGATGATGTCGGCCCATTCAAAAGTGCGATGTCGATATTTCCATAACTTGTTAGTACAACAGGAGGGGCTTTATCCATTGTTTTCTTAATATATTGGGTGAGTTGTGCTTCATCTCCGTCTTGGTAAAGGTCACTTTTGTTGCCAATGATCATATCAGCAATCAATATCTGTTGATTGAAGGTATCATGCTGGGTGTAGCGCTCATCGCTTAGCTTTCGTGCATCGACCAATGTGAGGGTCTTTTGTAGGGAGAGTACTTGTTGATAGTGTTCTGCCGACAGTACTTCTAAGACTTCTATTGGGTGGCCTAGCCCAGTTGGCTCGATCAGCAAGCGGTCGGGCTTGGCACGTGAAAGTAACTGGTTTAAAGCAATTTGCATCGGTAAGCCCGATGCACAGCACATACAGCCGCCTGGCACCTCTTTAATAAATACGCCTTGTTCTTGAGAGCTCTGGCCTTGAAACAAACTGCCGTCTACACCAATTTCGCCAAATTCATTGACGAGTACCGCCCATCGTTCGTTATCGGGTTTTTGTTTGAGTAAGTTCAGAATCGCAGAAGTTTTTCCGACACCGAGGAAGCCAGTGATGATATTGGTGGGTACTGCCGAGACCGTTTTTGCGTCGATGGTCATACTAGGTTTTTGCCTTATATAAGTTTCGGACTGTGGTCAGGGCCAGCAAGCCGGGTAATGATCGGTAGAATATATTCGAGAGTATAAACATAATCGTGCTGACGCACACGATTGTCTGTCTGACACCTTATGTATAAATAGACCTCAACATATGCAATTCTTATGTTTACTATAGTGAGAAACGACCCGCTAGTTTGGTTTTGCTTCACCTGAAGGCATTTTCGTAGTTAACTAGAGAGATTAAATTAAGTGATTTATAGGCGTAAACTTCAACTAACGCTTGGTGGAAAATTGATTAGGTACGAGTTCATGAACAGAAATGCAGTGATTATAATTTTGGCTATTTTTTCCATTTCAGCTGTCGCTTATGGCCATGGCGGGGCGACCGGTATTATTAAAGAGCGTATGGATTTAATGGATAATCTAAAAGGCGCTATGAAAGAGCTAAAACCGATTATGCGAGGGCAAAAAGAATACGACGCTGAAACTGTAAAGAGGAATGCGCTTCTGATCCGAGATCATTCTGGCGAGCATATGACAAAGCTTTTTCCCGATGGCAGTTTAAATATGCCTAGCGAGGCGACTGCTGAAATATGGAATGAGTGGGAGAATTTTCAGCGCTTAGCACGCAATCTAGAACGCTTAGGGCAGGCCTTGCACGATGGAGCTGCCAACAATCAGAATGTGGAACCAGAAAATGGTATGGGGAATACCATGATGGGTAATTCAAATCATATGTCCGGCCATAGCATGATGGGAGAATCGGGCCCTATGAATGGTCGCATGGGGGAGCAAATGAGAGGCCAGGGAATGATGGGTGCCCAAGGTCAAGCAGCAATGGGAGCGCAACGGGGGCTAGACAACATGAGTGATGAACACCTTGCTTCCAAACCGAGCGCTGGCTTGTTTCGTATGATTGGGCAGAGCTGTGCTTCGTGCCATAAAAAATACCGCATCGAGAAATGACAGGAATGCCTCGCCGCTACTACAGCTTTTGCTTGCTTCTATTGCTTTTAGGGGGGGCGCTTCTATATTGGCTTTGGATGCCCCTGTCTCCAAGTTTTAGTTCAAAAGATATTAATGGAAATACAGCTCGGGGCGCTTACTTGGCGCGAATATCAGGATGTATTGCTTGCCATACTGATATCGACTCCGGCGGTAAATTCTTATCAGGAGGAAAACCTTTAACCACGCCTTTCGGTGATTTTCGTGCGCCAAACCTAACTTCAGACCCGAAACATGGTATTGGGGCGTGGACATTTCAACAATTTTCGACAGCACTAAGAGAAGGTATTTCACCTGAAGGAAAGCCGTATTATCCGGCTTTTCCATACACGTTTTACGAGAAGTTTTCTGATCAAGATGTAGCCGATTTATGGGTAGCGTTTCAAACCGTACCGCCAGTCGCTGAACCAGACCCCGAGCAGTCTATAATGTTTCCATTCAATTTTCGTGAAGGTTTAAAGCTATGGCGAGCCATGTTTTTTAGCCCATCTGCTTCAGTGGCGAATTCAGCGTCAGTCGATCAGCTCAATCGAGGAAAATTCCTGGTTGAGGTAGCCGCACACTGCGGCGCTTGCCATACACCAAGGAATCTTTTTGGCGCTTTGAACAGTCAAGAGACTTTTGCTGGTGGTTATGATGCTAACAACAATAAGGTTCCTGCTATCACGGCGGCTAATCTAAAGGAAAATGGCTGGACTGAGGATGATCTTGCCTACGCCTTACAGACCGGAATCAAACATGATGGCGATGTGTTTGGCGGCAGTATGAGTGAGGTAGTAGAGCATAGCACCGGATACATGAGCTGGAACGACTTAAAGGCTGT
>NZ_LWGJ01000988.1:0-277 GCF_001635845.1 Oleiphilus sp. HI0132
ATTTCTCTGGAGACTCTAAGTCATCTGATGAGCAAGGTTCAGGTATCGATATTGGTGGTTTACTACAGAAAGGCTTAGGTGCAATTTTGTAGTTCTATCGCAAATTACGAATAAAAAAGGGTGCTATGAGCGCCCTTTTTTATTGCGATAAGTGACGGCTTTACTTTCCTGCGCTTTCTAAAGGAAGTAGCTTTAATTCTACACGGCGATTAGCCTGACGGCCTTCGGCAGTGTCATTAGAAGCAACTGGGAAGCGTGGCCCTTTACCCGAAGAGTG
>NZ_LWGJ01000989.1:0-223 GCF_001635845.1 Oleiphilus sp. HI0132
AGTAGTTCGGGGAATTTGGCTTGTAGTCGCTCCCGGATATCATGAAGGGTGTCGAGAAAGCGGGTAAAAATAACGGTTTGCTTAATGCGCTTGCCCTCGATGCGGGGCTTGAGTGCGGTCAGTAACGCTCTGAACTTATTCGAGTCCTCATAGATATCAGCCAACTCACCTAGCAGTGAGTCGAGCATATCGCGTTCCCACCTTAGATCATCTTTGGTCCTGT
>NZ_LWGJ01000990.1:0-247 GCF_001635845.1 Oleiphilus sp. HI0132
ACCGGACTCGTTAACGTATTTGATGGAAGCGTGCCATACAGCCTGCTCGCCGGGTTCACTCATCAAGTCTATTGAGTAGGCCGAATCGGGCTTTTCGACTAACGCTTTCTCCAGTTGAGAGAGTAGCTCTGGCAAAACGAAGTCGCTAATGGGGCGCCCTAGTAGGCTGGACTCGGATGATTCACCAAGTTTGTGGCTAAATTCTTGTAGCGCTCTATCATTCGTGTAAGCAATATTGAGTTGCTCG
>NZ_LWGJ01000991.1:0-270 GCF_001635845.1 Oleiphilus sp. HI0132
TCTAAATTGCTAGCACTGGCGTCAGGTGCACTGTAGCAGCCAACTTTATTAATTAATGCTCGAGCCAGGTCTTTTGGAGATGCGGTGTATGCACTGCATTCAAGATCAATCACAGATTGCGGCATCGAGCCATTCGCACACCCATCTGGTGCTTGAGTCCATACTGAGCAGCCTTGCTTATGCATCGTAGGTGCCATCAACGAGCCGTCATTCCCCATGCCGCTAAATACGATCACATGGCAAGAACAAGCAAAACGTCATTTATCCCAG
>NZ_LWGJ01000992.1:0-10116 GCF_001635845.1 Oleiphilus sp. HI0132
CAAAGCGGCCATATTCATATTTCCTTAAACGATGCGAAGACAAATGAGTCAGTCTTTTTTGATCAAAGTAAAGATTATTCGATGAGTGATACTCAAAGGCATTTCGTTGCGGGTCAGCAGTTATTGATGCCAAAGTTCTTGTCATTGATTGCGCCAACGGTTAATAGTTATACGCGACTAATTCCTGGCTTCTGGGCGCCAACCGATGCTACATGGGGCGTTGAGAATCGTACTTGCTCGCTTCGCGTTATACCTGGTTCAGCGAAGTCGCAGAGAGTCGAGTATCGTTTAGGCTCGGCAGATGGTAACCCGTATTTAACTTTGGCAGCGGCGCTTGCTTCAGGTTTGTATGGTATCGAGCACAAACTTGAACCGACACCAATGGTTGTAGGTGATGCTTATTCACAAACGCATCCCAGCGCATTAAAACTTCCTTCAACACTTTGGGAGGCGGCGCAAGCTCTAAAGGAGTCTAAAGAGGCGAGAGGCCTATTTGGCGATGCCTTTGTAGAGCATTTTGCATCGAGCCGAGAATGGGAAGAGCGAGAGTTTCGCAAGCACATTAGTGACTGGGAAATGGACCGGTATTTCGAGATTATTTAACTAGAAGACATATTATGGCTAGAAAACTGAAAACCTATTCGCCAATTGATGGCTCTCTATATGTTCAAAGAGAGTTGGTTGGCGAAGAGCAGATGCTTGAAGCGGTGTTGCTTGCAGATAAAGCGCAAGATGACTGGGCTTTGGTACCCTTGGAAAAAAAGAAGCACATTTGTTCGTTAGCTGTAGAGTGCTTTGAAGAAAAAAAAGAGCTTATAGCTGAAGAGCTATGTTGGCAAATGGGACGACCGATACGATATGCAGAAGGCGAAGTTTCCAGTTTTGCAGCACGCGCCCGTCATATGATCTCAATATCTGATCGATGCCTTGCGTCAAACGAGGTTGACGATAAGCCTGGGTTTAAGCGCTTCATTAAAAAGTGTCCGGTTGGAACGGTAGCAGTTCTAGCGCCATGGAATTACCCTCTACACACACCGATCAACTCTATTATTCCAGCTTTATTAGCTGGTAACTCGGTGATCCTAAAGCATTCAGCCCAAACACCTTTGTGCGGTGAACGTATTGTAGAGGCTTTTGCCGACGCGGGTCTTCCTCAGGGCGTGTTACAATGCCTTCATATGAGTCATGACACAGCCAAGACTATGCTGGAGCAACCTTCCATAAAGGCTGTGACCTTTACTGGTTCTGTCGAGGCCGGTAAAGATATTGAAAAAGCATGTGCAGGTAGGTTTATTAACCTAACGCTTGAGTTAGGGGGCAAGGATCCGGCCTATATTCGTAGTGATGCTGACCTTGAATATGCAGTTGAATCAACTGTAGATGGGGCTTTCTTTAATTCCGGTCAGTCGTGTTGTGGGCTCGAACGGATTTATGTTCATCAGTCAATTTATAGTGCGTATGTCGAGCGCTTTGTAGAGCTTACTCGGGAGTATGTCCTGGGTTGCTCAAATGATCAGGCAACGACGCTTGGTCCGGTAGTCAATGCTTCGGCGGCAGCAAGAATACGCAAACAGATTCAAGGCGCAATTGATTCAGGTGCCAAAGCCAATATCGACGTCACAAATTTCCCTCTTGATCAGAATGGTACGGCCTATCTAGCACCTCAAGTGCTGACGAATGTTGATCACTCGATGTCAGTAATGCGTGATGAGACCTTTGGTCCTGTTGTGGGGATAATGGCTGTTAGCTCCGATGAAGAAGCAATAAAGCTTATGAACGACAGTGACCTGGGATTGAGTGCAGCTATTTATAGCAATGACCTAGAGGCTGCGACTGCGCTAGGCGAAAAGATTGAGACGGGTACTTTTTTTGTTAATCGCTGTGATTTTCTAGATCCCGAATTGGTGTGGACAGGAGTGAAAAATACCGGGCGTGGTTACTCTTTGTCTGTGCACGGCTTTGATAATTACATCCAACTAAAGTCTTACCATATAAAATCTATTTGAGAGTAATTGACTATGCATATATTGGAGGGGAACTGGAACTACCCGAATCAGATTATTTCGGGCGCCGGTCGTTTGGCTGAGCTCGCTACTCAGTGCCAGGAAAAGGGATTTGAACATCCTTTAATCGTGACGGATCCCGGTCTTTCGAGCTTACCTATTTGTGATGAACTCAAGCAGACACTTGAGCGCGCAAACATTAAGTTTGATGTTTATGATCAGGTATCAGCCAACCCGAATCAAGAAGATGTGTGCCGCGGTGTTGAGCAGTTTAAACGCTCAAAGCATGACTCAGTAATCGCTTTTGGTGGTGGCTCAGCACTTGATGCAGCAAAAGCAATTGCTTTAATGGTTGGGCAAGAGCTACCTATTTGGGAGTTTGAGGATGTTGGCGATAACTGGTGCAAGGTAAAGGAGGAGGGTGTTGCACCTGTTATTGCAATTCCTACAACAGCTGGAACAGGTTCAGAGGTTGGTCGTGCTTCTGTCATTACTGATTCAGAAAAACACCTAAAGAAGATTATATTCCACCCAAAGATGCTACCAGTGCTAGTGATATTGGACCCCAACGTAACGACAGGTTTGCCAGCTAAAATTACCGCTGCAACGGGCTTGGATGCCTTATCACATTGCCTTGAAGCTTTTTGCTCACCTTCTTACCACCCGATGGCTGAGGGTATTGCGCTTGAAGGTATGCGCCTGATTAAAGAAAATCTCCAGCTTGCATACGAAAATGGCGATAACCTAGAAGCGCGGATGCATATGCTGGTTGCTTCAAGTATGGGGGCTGCAGCGTTCCAGAAAGGTTTGGGAGCGATGCATGCTATCGCACATTCTATAGGTGCAACATATGGTGCGCATCATGGTCTTCTAAATGCTATTTTGATGCCTTATGTCCTCGAAGAGAATTATAGTGAAATCAAAACAAAGCTCGGGCGCGCCGCGAGATATCTTGACCTAGACGGAGGTTCCGCAGACTCGTTTATTTCTTGGGTCCACCAACTTCGAGCAGACCTTGGTATACCACGTACCTTAGATGAAATCGGTATCAACTTAGGCGATGTACAAAAATTAGCTGCCATGTCTGTTGAAGATCCTTCAGCTGGTGGCAACCCTATCCAGCTGTCGTCAGCTGATTATGCGCGCTTGATCGGAAATGCCATTCAAGGCGTAAATGAAACGCCTGGGGAAGGGGCGTAGGCTGCATAATGGATAACTATAAAGTCGCCATTTTGCAGTGTGATGACGTGCTAGATAAGTTCCGGACCGACTTCGGAAACTATCCGGGTATGGTTGAAGATTGCTTTACGCAGGTCTCGCATAGCTTAGAGTTTTTTACTTATGATGTGCGTAAAGGTGAATATCCTAAACAGATACAGGATTTTCGTTTTTATGTGATCACTGGGAGCAAAGCCAGTGTCTACGATAATGAGTTCTGGATAAGTAAATTAGTAGAGTTTGTGCAATGTCTGGATCGAGTATCGATACCTGTGTTTGGAATCTGCTTTGGTCATCAGATCATGGCTTTAGCAAAGAATTGTTCGGTTGAGAAATCTTCTAAAGGTTGGGGTGTAGGTGTTTCAAGTAATGAATTAACCAAGTGCGCCTATGACTTAGGCTTTGAGGGAAATGCCCTTAATATGATTGTTAGCCATCAAGATCAAGTCCAGAATATACCGCAAGAATCCAAGCTTCTAGCGACAAGTGATTTTTGTCCATACTTTGCCGTTCAATGGAGTGATTCCTTGATTAGTATCCAAGGGCACCCGGAATGGACTTGTGAATACTCTGAAGCCTTAATGAATGATCGTCGCGGCCGAATCCCTGCTAATACAATTGAGGCTGGTCTAGAGTCCTTAGCGAAACCTCTGGATAACAGGGGTTTCCTAAGTGTAATTTCGAAATTTTTACTTCAGAAAGCGTGATGTTGGTTTTGGTGGCTGTTAATGTGCGTGACTTATCGGCAAGGTAGTTAGGGTGTCATTTAGCTCGCTTGAAACTGCCTGGTTTCTACCATTCAATTTTGCACTATATAGTGCCTTGTCTGCTCGCTCTTTCAGGCTATCAAGGGTTTCACTTTGAATGAAGGTCGAGGTACCAGCACTAATGGTTACAGGGATAATTTTGCCCTTATATAGGTAGGTGTGTTGCTCTACGCTCTGCCTGATTCGATCAGCAATTTTTAAAGCTTGATTGGCATCTGTATCATCTAGAATTAATACGAACTCTTCGCCACCGTAGCGAAAACACAAATCACTTCCACGCGCGCACTTTTTGATTGTCGCAGCAAGGTCGCGAAGGACGCTATCACCGGCTAGGTGTCCGTATGTATCGTTGACGTGTTTAAAATGATCAATATCAAGCATGAGAACGGAAAGAGGGGTGTTGTGACGTGTCGCTAGCTCTGCCTCTCTGTGTAAGCTGGCATCAAGTGCGCGTTTATTGCCGCAACCCGTTAACTCATCTCTAAGCGCTGATTGAAGTGCTGCTTGATATAGTTTTGCATTTCGTAAAGGAAATACCAAGGTGCTAGCCAGGCGCTCGATAATGGAAAGTTCTTCTTCAAGAAAGCGCTTCTTTCTAGAAAAGGTAATTGCGCCTAATTCTGTTTCGTCCATGGTGAGGTTGTACTGGCAAGAATGTACACCAGATTTATCACCAATTGTGATAGGGCTCTGATTGGAAGCTTCATGTTTCATTTGATCAAATGACACCAAAGTCTGGACTTCACTCGCAAACATATGAATGATGTCACTACAATCTAGCGTGGTTTGGAGGCGGCGAGTTAAGCGAGAAATAATATCGTTATTGTCGCTAATTGATTTATTTAGATCGCGATAGGTAGATACTATCTTAGCCTTATTAAAATCAATTGTTGTATCGTTTCGTTCGTTACCGCTCATCGTATGGCTCCACAATAATGTTCCAGTATTGTTAATTAATACAAATTGTGGGCCAAGCCAGAAAAACAGCTTATAAACAATGCTTTAGATGTGGTTGAACAAACTATTGACGCGATTTGTTGCGTTGCGGCTTGCCGGTTCGTCAAAAAAATGTCTCAATATTCGGCCTCTAAAGGCCGTCACGGCAGTGCGTCGCCACTTGCTTCGTCGATATTCTCAACATATTGATAGAAATAGCGCCTTGAACCGTAGATAATAGCGAAAATTTTTGAAAACCCATTTATTAGTTTTGGAGCACTTTCTGAGCAATGCGCTTAAAGTCCATTAAGTTAGCCGGATTTAAATCTTTCGTAGATGCGACGACGGTTCCTTTTTCTACCAATATGACCGCTATCGTTGGGCCTAACGGGTGTGGTAAATCAAACATTATCGAC
This sequence comes from Oleiphilus sp. HI0132, assembly GCF_001635845.1. NCBI lineage: Bacteria > Pseudomonadati > Pseudomonadota > Gammaproteobacteria > Oceanospirillales > Oleiphilaceae > Oleiphilus > Oleiphilus sp. HI0132. The sequence goes on from NZ_LWGJ01000992.1 coordinate 5,341, forward strand.
GCTGTTCGTTGGGTGATGGGTGAAAGTTCGGCAAAGAACCTTCGTGGCGAGTCGATGACTGATGTTATCTTTAATGGCTCTACCGGTAGACAGCCCGTCGGACAAGCATCGATCGAGTTGTTGTTCGAAAATCAGGAAGGCAAGCTGAGTGGTGAGTATGCTTCATTCACTGAGATATCAATAAAGCGCAAGGTCACAAGAGAAGGTAGCTCTCAATACTACTTAAATGGCACGAAGTGCCGAAGAAGAGATGTTACTGATATTTTCCTCGGTACGGGAATGGGGCCTCGATCTTACGCAATTATTGAGCAGGGGATGATATCCCGCTTAATCGAGTCCAAGCCTGAAGAGCTTCGCGTATATCTCGAGGAAGCAGCAGGAATATCCAAATATAAAGAGCGTCGCAGAGAGACAGAAAACCGTATGCGTCGAACTCAGGACAATCTTGATCGCTTGGCCGATATTCGTGAAGAACTTGGTAAGCAGCTTCAGCACCTTAAACGGCAAGCAAATGCAGCTGAACGTTATGCTGAATTCAAGAAAGAAGAACGTCTACTCTCTGCAAAACTTCATTTTGTATATTGGGATCTTCTCGATCAGGACCTATCGGGCAAGTCCGATCTGTCTGTTAAATATGAAAAAGAAATAGAAGATGCCGTTATTGCTAAGAATAGCAATGAAAACAAAGTGGATGTGCTGCGTACTGAACTTGAAGACAAGCAAGAGGTATTCAATAAGTTTCAGGCAAAATTTTATCAGTCTGGCGGTGAGATTGCTGCGCTAGAGCAAAAACTTAAGTTTATTAAGAGCCGCCAGCTCGAGCAGGAGCAACAGGTTAGTCGGCTTAAAGAGGAAATTGCTGAAATTGACGAGGTATTGTCCGCTGACCATGAAACGCATGAGCTTGTGCTAGCGGATCTAGAAGAAATTGAAGCGGTATTTATTGAGCTTCAGGAGCAGCTTGAGCAATCCTCTTTCGAGCTGGAAATGCGCGAATCTGACATGGAATCCTGGCAACTTCGGTGGGATCAATTTAACCAGGACTCTGCAAATGCTCAAAAAAGCGCAGAGCTTGAGCAAGCTAAGATCCAGCAAACAGAAGAACGAATTCAAGAGCTCGAAATACGGCATGAACGCCTATCTCACTCCTCTATTGATGTGCAGCGAAGTATTGAAGAGCTAGATCATGGTCAATGGGAAGAGGAGCAGTTGATAGTAGATGAANNACTNTTAAGCTCATTCATCAGCAATGGCAGCTGATCAATACCCATCTGCCGCTTTTGCGCAGAAACGCTAGAATCATCACCCAAGACAGATTCTTGAAGTGTTACAAGCGAAGCGAGGACAGCTTTCTGCTCCGATATCTTTGCATGCAAGATAGACTTCTGATCGCTTAGTGATTCAATCTTGTCTTGTTGTTGCTCAATTTTAGGCAATATGTCATCAACTTCCTGCTGAGAGCTTAATAGTTTTTCATCTACTATCAACTGCTCCTCTTCCCATTGACCATGATCTAGCTCTCAATACTTCGCTGCACATCAATAGAGGAGTGAGATAGGCGTTCATGCCGTATTTCGAGCTCTTGAATTCGTTCTTCTGTTTGCTGGATCACTTGCTCAATATGTTGAAGGTGCACCGTCTCAAGTAATTTTAATACTAAACGATATCAAAGTTGCTGATTCAAAAGAGCAAGCACAGCTTGCTATTGCTACACTGGCGGAGCACGAGTCTGTTATATGTACTGATGGCCTTTGGTTTGGTCAAACATGGGCAAGAGTATACAGGCCCGGTGATACCGAGGCAGGCGTTCTTGAGCGTGCAAATGTTATCGCAAAAATAAAGAAAGCTATTCCAGCGCTAGAGGAGCAGCTTGATGCCGTTAATCTTCAACTTGAAGCCAATAAAGATGCTCTACATCAATATCGTAAAGACTTAGAGTCTTTCGAGGTATCTATTAAAACGCTGACCAATGAGAAAGCTCGAATAGCTGGTCAGCAAGGAGCAGATAAAGCCAAGCTAGATCAATTCAATCTCCAGCTAAAACGAAACGATGAAGATATCAAGGAGTTGTTAGATCAGCTTGAACAGTATCGTGAGCAACTTGCTGAATCGCGCGAAATCTGGAATGAAGCGCTGCTATCGCTTGATGAGTTCACTGAGCGCAAAGCAGTTCTTAGCGAAGAAAGAGAGCGTGTTCAATCTCAGCTAGAGATGTATAGAGCTCAGTCTCGCGAAGCGCAAAATTCAGTACATCAGAAACAAATTGAACAACAGCAAAAGCTTAGTCAGGTAAACTCCCTAAAACAAACTATTGAGAGGCTAGGCAAAGAGTTAAGTTATAAGAAGCAACGAATTACTGAGCTTAATAATAGCGAACATTACGAAGATGAGTCCTTAGAGGACTTGTCTATGCAGCTTGAAGGTCTCTTGGAATCCCGGCTAATTGCAGAAGAGCGACTGAATGAAGCGCGAAAATCCGTTGAAAGCGTCAGTATTAGCTTGCGCGAGGAAGAGGGTGCTCGCGTTAAGTTTGAAGGTGCAATACAGTCAGCAAGAGAAAAGCTCGAAGCAATCAGGATGGATACTCAGGCGCTATCCATTAATAAGAAAAACCTCGAAGAGAGGATTCTTGAGGATGGATTCGAAATTGATGCGCTTAGTTCACAAATTCACGCAGGCGACAACGAAGCAAATTTGAAGTCAGCTTTGGAGCAATTAGGGCAAAGAATTCAGCGCCTTGGTTCGATTAACCTTGCTGCTATTGATGAATTTAAGGTTCAGAACGAGCGAAAGCAGCATTTGGATGAGCAGAATGATGAACTTGTCGATGCGCTAGATACGCTTGTAGATGCGATTAAAAAGATAGATAAAGAAACACGCACCCGCTTCAAGCAAACATATGACCAAGTAAACGAAGGCTTGCAGCGCCTCTTTCCAAAGATATTCGGTGGTGGCAACGCGTATCTTGAATTAACTGATGACAACTTGCTGGAAACTGGTGTCATGATTATTGCGCGTCCACCAGGAAAGAAAAATGCCACGATTCACCTTCTTTCTGGGGGTGAGAAGTCTCTAACTGCTATCGCGCTTATCTTTGCTATTTTTGAGCTGAATCCGGCACCTTTCTGTATGCTGGACGAAGTAGATGCCCCGCTTGATGATGCAAACGTTGGCCGCTTTGCCAGAATGGTAAAGGAGATGTCTTCTCAAGTGCAGTTTATCTATATCTCTCATAACAAGGTGTCTATGGAAAAAGCAGACCAGCTTATGGGTGTGACGATGCATGAGCCTGGCGTTTCCAGGCTAGTCTCTGTTGATATTGATGAAGCCGCAGCAATGGTAGAGGTATAGTGTTGGTAAAAGAGTTACAGATAATTTATTCGCATCCTACTTTGTTGAAACAATGTAAACTTTAAAACTATAATTTATACTAAGTGCAGGGCGTTTTTAGCTCCTTTCGATGCGTGCTCGCATCATTGATATTTATATAAGTGAAAAAATGAATTTAAGAGACTGGTTAATTGTTATCGGTGCAGTAATTATCGTTGGTATTTTGATCGATGGTTACAGGCGCATGCGTATTGCCAATCGTGACTCACTTAAGATGTCTCGTGACATGAGTGGCGATTTGGGTGCAGGTGATCCGCTTGAAGACGATTTTAATCCTGAATTACCCAGTGGTGGCGCGCGCGTTGTATCTTCAGGTGCACTTGAATCAGGCATTGAAGAAGTTAATTCCTCTAAGGATAAAATCGAACCTAGTCTGAATTTCGATACACCTTTTAACGATGATGACGTAAAAGAAGATGGAGCCATTGTTGCCGATGCGGGTTCGCGTATAGAGCTAGAGTCAATCGAAGTTAAAACGGCTCACGCCGGTAAGATCAAGAAAGTTGCTGAAATCGAAGTTAGTAGCGCAAGTGAAAACAATGACAAGCACGCGCTTGTTATCGTTATCAATGTGCACGCAACAACCAACAAAGGGTTTTCGGGAACAGATGTTAAACAGTTGCTGGAAGCTTGTGGTCTCGATCATGGTGATATGTCTATCTTTCATCGCCACGAAGAAGATGACCTGTTAAGCCCTATCCAATTTAGTGTTGCTAACGCTATCGAACCTGGATATTTTGATCCAGATACATTAGCTGAAATATCCACGCCTGGAGTGAGCTTCTTTATGACCCTGCCTGGGCCTAAGGATTACAGTAAAGCTTTCGAATTTATGCTCGAAACCGCGCAGTGTTTTGCTAGAAACTTGCAAGGCGAACTTAAGGATGAAAACCTAAGTGTGATGACGCCACAAACTATTGAGCATTGTCGCTCAAAGATTAAAGAGTTTGAACGCCGCCAGCTGTCTAAAGTAAAACTTTAATCAGCGAAAATTTCACTAACATCAGCGCTAGCCTTACATGTCCAAATCTATCGATGCCTCGCGCTCACGCGCAAACGAGCTAAACCAGCTGCTTTCACGCTATGCATACCAGTATTACGTTTTAGATGACCCAAGTGTACCCGACTCCGAATACGATCGATTATTTAAGGAGCTTCAAGATATTGAAGCTGCGTACCCGGAGTTAATTAGTGCTGATTCTCCGACTCAAAGGGTTGGCGGCCAACCGCTCGATAAATTCGCCCAGATTGAGCATAAGATTCCTATGCTTTCTTTGGATAATGCATTTTCTGCTGATGATTTACAGGCCTTTGATTCTCGACTACATGCGCGCCTAAGCGGCTCTGCCACGATAAGTTATGTTGCAGAACCAAAATTAGATGGTG
>NZ_LWGJ01000993.1:0-393 GCF_001635845.1 Oleiphilus sp. HI0132
AAAGGAAGCTGCTTGATGGATATTAAAGTCGCCTTCGCGGACAGGTTTTTTAACGCTTTAGTGAAACTACCAGCTAACACCCAAGCTAAGGTTATTCAACTGGTTCTAAAGTTTCAAAGTAACCCTAAATCTCCGGGATTGAATTATGAAACTCTCAATGCGCTTAAGGATAAGCTCATGCGATCTATACGGGTTGATCAAGCATACAGAGTCATACTACATGCACCGGCTGAGGGAAATGTCTATTTGCTATTGTGGGTAGATCATCATGATAGAGCATATAACTGGGCAGCAGTTCATCAGTGTAAAATAAATCCTAATACTGGATCTCTACAGATATACGAGACCATGATTGAGACGATGCAAAAGGTTTCAGCTCCGTCTACTTTCGAA
>NZ_LWGJ01000994.1:0-308 GCF_001635845.1 Oleiphilus sp. HI0132
GTTGCTGGTGCACTTGGCGGAACATTCGTTAAGGGTCGTGTTGGTATCGAAGACGGTGACTTGTTAATTCACGAAATCGCTACTGATCCATTGGCTGCTCTTATCAGTGCTGATGACCTTATTGCTGGCGGTGCTACTGCACTTGCTGATTTCTCAACTCAAGAAGTTATCGACGCAGCTGTAACAGCGGTTGATTTCAAATACGAAATCGGTGCAATCGGTATTGCTGACTCTACTTACCAGCCAGGCGCAGATCTTTCTACTGCACAAACTACTACTTTGATCAGCAACTTAAGCATTGCGGGTTA
>NZ_LWGJ01000995.1:0-285 GCF_001635845.1 Oleiphilus sp. HI0132
GTTTGATCAAGATACTGATGGCTCGATGCAGCGCGCGATGGATGAAGTGGTTGATGGCGAGATGCAAAACTTTAAGTCAAATGGTGCGGCTTATACGAGGAAGCACTTCTTTGGTCGCTATCCGGAGCTTGCCAAGTTAGCTGAGCAATTGAGTGATCGGGATATTGAGCAACTTAATCGTGGCGGGCATGATCCTTACAAGGTTTATGCTGCGTATCATAAGGCGGTTAATCATAAAGGTCAGCCGACCGTTATTCTGGCGCACACGATCAAAGGTTATGGCTT
>NZ_LWGJ01000996.1:0-774 GCF_001635845.1 Oleiphilus sp. HI0132
ATGCGCTCAAACGGACTCGGCAAACTGACACCTTTTTTGAAAAACACTCAAAAAAGTCGCCAGTTCACCTCTCCGTTTAGCTAAGCGTTAAATGTTTTTTGGCTCTTAAGGTTTAGGGCTCAATATTCTGCAGGGAATGCTCGTTTCTTATCGAGCATTCCTCCGTTTAAATTATTAAGGTAGGTGGCACGGTTTCCAACTGTTCCGCTCCGCTGTTTAAGCTTCTCAGGTACATTTTAATTTGTAGAGGTTTCGTTGGTGGTGTGTTCCTAGGGAGTCCGGTAAAGTCGCCATCTAGGGTGTTTTTGTCTCTGGGCAAGTACAAAGGTTTTAACGTGGTGTTTGGTGTAGTTGGGTGTTCTAAAACATCTAACCAGTTCATCAAACATCACTCCGGCCACAAAAACACGTGGCCTACGTTGGACGCACGATAGAGCCGTGCGCCGTTTATAAAAGCGTTAAGTGACCATATGAAAAATATAATTCTAACGATAATAATTGGACTACTAGCAGGTTGTGGTTTTCAACAATATAAACCAAACGAAAGCTTGGTTATCGGAAACCAAAGCTGTACCTCTTTGTCTGGTAAATACACCTTAAACTTCGAAAACTATTCACATTACAATAGCCTTGGTTTTTGGCAACTTCGTCAATACGATCAATTTGAAATAAATGCATCCGCTAATGAACTATTGTTCACTGGGTACAAAAATGAATCTGTAGTTAATTCATCACAAATACTACGTCCTGACTGGTCTTGCTCAAAGGGTATTC
>NZ_LWGJ01000997.1:0-408 GCF_001635845.1 Oleiphilus sp. HI0132
AGTAAGCTGGATGACTACGAGAAGACCTTAACCTGCTGGCTTCACCGTGAGGTGAAAAAGCATCGAAAGCAGCGTAAGTCAGTCAAGCAGCTATACCAGGATTTAGTACAACTGGGTTACACCGTTCCTATGATCGTGTTGCTGCGTTTGCACGGCAGTGGCGACAAGAGCAACATGAAGCAAAGAGCACTGCCGCTAAGCGAGTCTATGTTCCACTGACTTTTGCACCAGGCGAAGCATTCCAGTTTGATTGGGGCGAAGATTTCGCCACGATCAATGGTCGGAAGTGCTGCCTTCAAGTTGCTTACTTCAAGCTAAGCAATAGTCGAGCTTTCTTCCTGCGAGCTTATTACAAACAAACGCACGAGATGCTGTTTGATGCACACAATCATGCATTTCGGGTCTTTG
>NZ_LWGJ01000998.1:0-1176 GCF_001635845.1 Oleiphilus sp. HI0132
GTTCAGCAGCACTATCCGGTCTTTAAGTCTTCTTTAGATGACCAGGGACAAAGCTTGCCTCGTTACGTTCAGAGAGAGTTCGAAGATTTTCTCCAATGTGGTCGGCTGGAATATGGCTTTTTGCGTGTGCGCTGTGAAGACTGTCATCACGAGCGTTTGGTCGCTTTCAGCTGCAAACGGCGTGGTTTCTGCCCCAGCTGCGGTGCCCGCCGGATGGTGGAGAGTGCCGCACTTTTGGTGGATGAAGTATTTCCCGCAGAGCCTATTCGCCAATGGGTGCTGAGTTTTCCTTTCCAGTTGCGCTTTTTGCTGGCCCGTTACCCGGAGCTGATGGGCAAGGTCTTGAGCATCGTTTACCGTATACTCTCAACCCATCTGATTAAGAAAGCGGGTTTTACCAAGGCTACGGCACAAAGTGGATCGGTAACGCTCATCCAACGCTTTGGCTCCGCGCTGAATCTGAATGTACACTACCACATGCTGTTTCTCGACGGGATTTACACCGAAGACGGCCATGGTAAACAGCGCTTCCATCGGGTCAAAGCGCCGACCCACGATGAGCTGAATACCCTCGTTCACACCCTTAGCCACCGCATAGCTCGCTGCCTGGAAAAGCAAGGGCTACTCGAGCGAGATGTCGAAAATACCTGGTTGACATTGGAAGAGGGCGAGGAGGATACGCTCACCCAATTACACGGCCATTCGGTCACTTACCGCATTGCCACCGGCCCCCAGCAGGGGCGCAAGGTCTTTACTCTGCAAACTTTACCGGGGCGAGAAGATAAGGCTGATGCTAGCAGCCGAGTAGCCAACCACGCAGGGTTCTCCTTGCACGCTGGCGTGATGGCCGAAGCGCATCAGCGAGATAAGCTTGAGCGCCTGTGTCGCTATATCAGTCGGCCAGCGATCTCGGAAAAGCGTCTGGCATTGACCGCCAATGGACAAATCCGCTACGAGCTCAAAACCCCTTACCGCAATGGCACTACGCATGTGATCTTCGAACCACTGGATTTCATTGCCAAGCTAGCGGCTTTGGTACCCAAGCCTAGGGTCAACCTTACTCGATTCCACGGGCTTTTTGCACCGAACAGCAAACACCGCGTTCAAGTAACACCCGCTAAGCGGGGCAAAAAGCCCGNNNAATCGAGTAAGGTTGACCCTAGGCTTGGGTACCAA
>NZ_LWGJ01000999.1:0-960 GCF_001635845.1 Oleiphilus sp. HI0132
CGAACTTTCTAGAGATAGATTGGTGCCTTCGGGAACGCAGTGACAGGTGCTGCATGGCTGTCGTCAGCTCGTGTTGTGAAATGTTGGGTTAAGTCCCGTAACGAGCGCAACCCTTATCCTTATTTGCCAGCACTTCGGGTGGGAACTCTAAGGAGACTGCCGGTGACAAACCGGAGGAAGGTGGGGACGACGTCAAGTCATCATGGCCCTTACGACCAGGGCTACACACGTGCTACAATGGTAAATACAAAGGGACGCCAAGCCGCGAGGTGGAGCTAATCCCAGAAAATTTATCGTAGTCCGGATTGGAGTCTGCAACTCGACTCCATGAAGTCGGAATCGCTAGTAATCGTGGATCAGAATGCCACGGTGAATACGTTCCCGGGCCTTGTACACACCGCCCGTCACACCATGGGAGTGGATTGCACCAGAAGTAGTTAGTCTAACCTTCGGGGGGACGATTACCACGGTGTGGTTCATGACTGGGGTGAAGTCGTAACAAGGTAGCCCTAGGGGAACCTGGGGCTGGATCACCTCCTTAAACGAATCGTGATCGTTTCGGTCAGAGTTCACACGAATTGCTTGGTTATAGAATTAAAGAGAGCGTAAGGGCAATAGGCCCTATAGCATCTTACTGACAGGTAATTTGCGCAGAAGGCCTGTAGCTCAGGTGGTTAGAGCGCACCCCTGATAAGGGTGAGGTCGGCAGTTCAAGTCTGCCCAGGCCTACCAGATTTCAGTTACTCATCGTTAAATGATTACTCGCATAGCAGGCTATGCTTCGCAGTCATTTGCCTAGATTAACTAAAATCTACGATTTTTTGAGTCTGACTTTAATGAACGTTAAAGCAGAGGATAAAATGCTCTGGGATTGGGGCTATAGCTCAGCTGGGAGAGCGCCTGCCTTGCACGCAGGAGGTCTGCGGTTCGATCCCGCATAGCTCCACCAATTTCCAAAAT
>NZ_LWGJ01001000.1:0-753 GCF_001635845.1 Oleiphilus sp. HI0132
GGCCGGAGTGATGTTTGATGAACTGGTTAGATGTTTTAGAACACCCAACTACACCAAACACCACGTTAAAACCTTTGTACTTGCCCAGAGACAAAAACACCCTAGATGGCGACTTTACCGGACTCCCTAGGAACACACCACCAACGAAACCTCTACAAATTAAAATGTACCTGAGAAGCTTAAACAGCGGAGCGGAACAGTTGGAAACCGTGCCACCTACCCTAAAAATTTAAACGGAGGAATGCTTAATAAGAACTGAGCATTCCCTGCCGAATATTGAGCCTTAACCCTAAAGGCAAAAAAACATTTAACGCTTTTATAAACGGCGCACGGCTCTATCGTGCGTCCAACGCAGGCCACGTGTTTTTGTGGCCGGAGTGATGTTTGATGAACTGGTTAGATGTTTTAGAACACCCAACTACACCAAACACCACGTTAAAACCTTTGTACTTGCCCAGAGACAAAAACACCCTAGATGGCGACTTTACCGGACTCCCTAGGAACACACCACCGACGAAGCCTCTACAAATTCAAATGTGCCTGAGAAGCTTAAACAGCAGAGCGGAACAGTGGGAAAACGTGCCACCTACCCTAAAACTTTAAACGGAGGAATACATGATAAGAAACGAGCATTCCCTGCCGAATATTGAGCCCTAAACCTTAAGAGCCAAAAAACATTTAACGCTTTAATGACGCGCCCCGCCAGGGGTCGCGTTGATTAATTTGTTATATGCCTTTTAGTATTTTGACTCT
>NZ_LWGJ01001001.1:0-4476 GCF_001635845.1 Oleiphilus sp. HI0132
CCAGAAATATTCTCGATAACATTACCAAGCCCGTAAATATTGGCGGGAATGAGCTTATCGTTACTTCCAGCATCGGCATTACCGTCTGCCCTAACGATGGCACGCAATATCCCGACCTTCTAAAAAATGCAGATATGGCCATGTATCGAGCGAAAAAAGCCGGACGAAACAATATTCAGTTCTATAGTCCAGAAATGAACAGTGAAATGCAGCGCCAACTAATTATTGAGCATGAGCTAAGAAACGCTATCAGCGCCAGCCAATTCAAGCTTTACTACCAACCTATCATCGACATTGAAACGGGTGAAATTCTCGCGCTTGAAGCCTTGCTACGCTGGCATCATCCTGACAAAGGTTTAGTCACGCCAGAGTACTTTATTGATGTCGCTGAGCAAACGGGCTTATTGCACGACATTGGTCAATGGGTAATTTCTAACGCCTGCCTGCAAGGACGAGCAATTCAGGAATGGTCAGACACGCCGATACAAATAGCGCTCAACCTCTCTAACCGCCAATTTAACCATCCGCGAATAGTTGAACTTATCCAAAAAGCAGTAGAGAGCACTAAATTTGATCCAAAGAACCTGATTCTGGAAATGTCGGAAAGCACGATCACAAGCAATATCGAGACATCCTTTGTGACACTTACTCAACTTAAAGAGTTGGGCGTGTCACTGACAATCGACAGCTTTGGAACCGGTCTAAGCTCACTACGACAGTTAAAGCAAATTCCCGCCGACATCATTAAGGTCGACCGAACTTTCGTGACTGGCATACCAAGGGATGAAAGCGATATGGCCATCACTGAAACACTGCTAGCTATTGCGAGTCAGATGGATTTAAAAACATTTGCTACAGGGATCGAAACGAAGGAGCAGGAAGCTTTCTTAAAGATTAATGGCTGTCGATATGGGCAAGGTTATCTCTACTCCCCACCAGTGCCGTTCAAGGAATTATATGCAATATTACATAGCTTGAATCAAGGCGAAACCTTAGGCCGGGGCGACCAGATCGTACTACCTCTGGTGCACGAATCTAAACCGGCCTAAGCTAAAAGCAGGTTTTCTTGCTACGAAGATAAATGCTCGTGAAGTTCTTCAAACTGAGTCGTTAAAGCATGCTTTGGAGCAAAGTAGATAAGCGGCTGACTTTCTTGGTGCGACTCTTTCATCTTGATTGAAGCATTAATTTTTACAGGTAATACTGGCAACCCTTCTTCTTCGAGCTCCTTCACCAAGCGCGACGGCAGACTCGCACGCGGCTGAAATTGATTCACTACAATACCCTCTATTTCCAAGCGGTCATTGTGATCTTCTTGTATGTCTTGCAACTCGCCCATAATCGTATACAAAGCTTGACGAGAGAAGTCATCGCAGTCGAAAGGAATCAAAACCTTATCGCAAGCAATTAAGCCTGAACGCGTATAGAAATTTAAAGCAGGCGCTGTATCGATGATAATTTCATCAAACTGGCTCTCTAATGCTCTTAAGGCATTTTTGAGTTTATAGATCTTATGCTTAGCCTCCAGCTTTCTTTCAAGAAAATCCATCTCAGGACTAGAGGGCAAAACATAGAGATTGTCGAAGGGGGTTTTATGCGCAAAGTCGGCAGGATCTTTATTAAACAAATTAAATGAAAGCGTTTGCTCAAAAAAATCGGCAATCGAGTCATTCAATTCAGCAGCAGGCTTTCCCATTAAATAGTGAGTAGAGTTACCTTGCGGGTCCAAATCAACAACCAAGGTTCTGCGTCCCTTAGCAGCGAAAATAGCTGCAAGATTGCAAGTAATACTCGACTTCCCTACACCGCCTTTCTGGTTGAATACTACGCGAATCATTTTTTTCTCCCTGCAGCTGATGAGCTACCAATTTAAAACTTTCTTGACGAACGGAATTGTCAATTTACGCTGCTCAGTGAGCGACGCTTTGTCTAGTTGATCAAGTAACGCTAGCAACTCTGTTAAGTTGCGCCCGCTACGCTTAATAATAAAAGTAGAAACGCCCTCTTCCAAGCTAAAGCCCTTATGTATCGCAACCTGCTGCATGATTAGTTCTTTTTCAGCATCACTATAAGCTTTCAGGCTTATCAATAAACCGGATTTTAGGCGTGACAACAAATCAGCCAAGCAGATATTCAAGGCGTCTACCGGCTGTGACAAGGCGAAAATTAACATATCACCTTGAGCTTTATAATGGTTAAATAAATTAAAAAGACAGCGTTCTTTAAACTCTCGACTTAAGCTCTGGTGACACAGCCACAAATCCAAGTGATCGAGAGCCAAAATTGAATATTGCTCAAAGCTTGAAAACAAACCCTGAACGTCACTCTCTGATAATTCAAACTCGTTTAATTCCGCAAGCGAAAAGTAACAAACATTGTCCAGCTCTTTTGACTCAGCGTAGCCAATTGCAGCATTAAGCAAATGGGTTTTACCAGACTCTTCTGGCCCAACCAGTAAGACTGCAGTTTCCTGATACTCATCTATCGCACTCGACAGCATAAACTTGGCACGATCGTTTTTTTCGCTGTAAAACGTTTCGAAGCTTAGGTCACTTTTTTCCCTAACAGGCAATAATAGTTGGCTGGATAATTCAAAAGCATTCATAAGCCAGTCTTATCATTCAATTCATTTTCTCGGCGCTGCTTGTATGCCTTTACGCCCCAAACCAAGTAATAATGAATACCGCTAATCAGAGTAATGGCACCCACTACAAATAGGCCTTCTGAAACTGCCCACTGCGGCATCGGCAGATCTGCCAAGCTCATAATCACGAGTAAGACATAAACAATCTGTAGCATTGTACAGGTCTTACCCAGCCATGAGGGCTTAATATCATAATGACTAATAAAGAAGTGATAGCCCAGCGCACCAGCTAGAATCATTACATCGCGACCAATAACGAGATATAGAAGCCACATTGGGATTTGCTCTGTCCAAGCAAGCATTACGTAAGCCGTAACGAGCAGTAGTTTATCTGCCAAAGGGTCAGCTATGGCACCAAATCGCGACTTCCAATTAAATTGGCGAGCCAAGAAACCATCAACTCCATCTGAAAGACCTGCTACAAAGAATAGAATCAAAGCCTGCAAATATTGCGCGGAATATACGCTCATCGCAAAAGGAATCACCAGCAGGATTCGAATAACAGTTAGAATATTAGGAATCTGATTAGCTGCGATCATTCTATCTCCAAAATAACCATAGCAATGACTAAGACCCGGAGCGCCAAACAAATTTATCGAGCGCATCGACAAGCATACCCTTATTTAACTCCAATATACCGTCTAGCTCCGCTTCCCGTTTTATTAGCTTTCGCCCAAGAGATAGGTGCTGAGAAAGCATTTCTCTTGTATCACGCAAGCGCAACTCAAAGGTAAGCTGATCTTCCTCGGCTAGCAACATATTTACGGATGCAACAGGCGCAAGATCTTGCAGGTAACGCTGTACATCCACATAATCTTCGAAAGAATCGATACCAAGCACTGAAATGGTATAGATTTCTGAACTTGCTACGCCAGATATAGCATACTGAGTAGATATAACGCTTGCCAAGCGAGCAACAAACTCTTTTGAAACCGATTCACTGCTTGCCTGAGCGCTTTCACCAAAGAAAGTTTGCTCACCTAGGAATAGCTGCCAGTCTGCACGCCATTGACGCTGAGAAACAGGCTCTTTTGCTTCATCAAGTTCTTGAGCCTCAGGAGTAATGGAACTTTGCAAGCGTACAATTGCAACAGCGTCGGTGCCATAGCGCTTACTAGCATCAATATGGGAGTCAGAAAACAGGCCCCATAATCCGTCAACATCTAAAAGCGAAAGGTCTGTCAGATCGGCCACAGGAATAAAAAGCGGCAAACCTCGAGTCTCAGCAATGCCAGTCAATTCAGGTAGCACCTCATCCAGTTCGGAAGCGCCGATAACGCTTCGCTGCCCTTGTTCATCAGACATCACCACCCAAACCAGAATTGAAGGACGAGACCGCCCCCAAATAGGAAGAGACAGTGATTGCAAACCCGCTTCTATGGGCGATTCTGCGAATGCAACATCCAGCATATATTGGTCAGGTACGGCGGGCTCGGCTATTAACGACTCAGTTAACTCTTCTTGGCCGGTCTGAGCGGAACTAGGCATAGAACCAGGCTCCTGTTCAACGTCTGCACCTTCATCTGTAAACTCCATAGCGAGCCTTTCGCGCTCAGCAAGCACCTCAAGATAAACGCTATACGCGGGGTTTTCTCTGTAGGCAAATGAGAGCACGTAGTTTTCAGGTGAGCGAAACTTAGAATTCACAGAAGAATCCTGCAACAATTCCTCATCACCAGTAACACGGATCAACACCTGATGCAGCGCCTGCTCAAAGCCTAGCATACGATCGGAAGGGTCTTGCGAAGGTACTGCGACAGAAGCGTTATATAAATTACCTAGCTGGACAGCGATTGAGTGTGAACTCAAAAAGGCTAGCGAAACAAGTACGA
>NZ_LWGJ01001002.1:0-405 GCF_001635845.1 Oleiphilus sp. HI0132
AATAACTCTCCTGAACATAGACATAATGACTCCCCACGTCCCAAAAGAGTGCTGACCTCCTATCGTGGGTTAGCAAAGCCAGAGCCATAATATATGTGTCATACCATATAAGCGGAGGCCAGCACCATGAAAAACAATACCATAATTTTTGTCGGATTGGACACCCATAAGGAGTTCACCGAAGTCGCATATTGCGAAGATCAACGAGGCTCAGAAGTAAAACACCTTGGAAGAGTTTCTTCAGCCAAAGTATCACTTACCAAGATGGCGAGACAGTTTGAAAGCAAATACCCGCAGGCTACCCTGCATTTTGTTTATGAAGCAGGCCCCTGTGGCTACTGGATTTATCGATTGCTGACAAGCTTAGGCCATTGTTGCTATGTTGTTGCGCCATCACTGATTCCA
>NZ_LWGJ01001003.1:0-855 GCF_001635845.1 Oleiphilus sp. HI0132
GAAACATTAGAAAAGTTATTAAAGAATAACGATTCGTTTACTTTAAAGGAGCTAGCAAAATACCNNATAAACCGTCCTTCAAATACGGCGTTTTTCAAGGTAGTTGTCGCCTGAGCATTTAAGCTGCTTGTTTTTCCTTCTCCGGGTTCAACTTAACGTCACCCACTTTCTCCCAGTTCCGCGTAGCTTTTGACCACCTTATTTGGTTCTTTCTTTTCATCTTGCGATAAAGCTCATCCCTCTTCGATAATATTTCTTCATCCAGACCTAAGTGCCTTTGCTCTGGGGTAACAAAGTTAATTCGACTATGCCGGTGCTCTGTGTTGTACCAAGTGACAAACTCTTTCACCCAAGTTCTTGCTTCATCGATTGATTTAAATCCCTCAGATGGCCATCGACGACAGTACTTCAGGGTTCGAAATAGTGATTCTGAAAACGGATTATCATTACTTACACCAGGCCGACTTCGAGAGCTGGCGACACCCAAATCCTGCATTTTTGCTTGCATTGTTAAGCTCTTCATTGGGCTACCATTATCCGAGTGCAACACCAGGGATTTTCTGACGCACTTTTCTGACCAAACACTGCGCTCAAGCAATGCTGCTGCATGTTCTCCTTGCTCGGACTCATGCACTTCCCAGCCAACAATTTTGCGACTGAAGATATCTTCTATCATATACAGGTAATAATACCGCCCTATCACAGTTGCAGGGCAGTACGTAATATCCCAACTCCAGACTTCATTTGGCCCAGTGGCCGTATATCCCTTCGGTTTCTTCGTACCATTTTTGGGCTTGTCTCGCCCCCTGTGAGCCAGTTGATTATGTGCTTTGAGCACACGATAAAAGCTGGACT
>NZ_LWGJ01001004.1:0-470 GCF_001635845.1 Oleiphilus sp. HI0132
TACCACATGCTATTTCTCGATGGCGTATACGCCGAAGATACCTATGGCCAACGGCGGTTCCATCGGGTCAAGGCACCCACTCAACATGAACTCAATGCGCTCGTTAACACCCTCAGCCACCGGGTCGCTCGCTGCCTGGAAAAACGCGGTCTGTTGGAGCGAGATGCCGAGAATACCTGGTTGACGCTGGACGAGGAAGGAGGAGATGTACTCACGCAACTGCACGGTTCCTCGGTGACTTACCGCATCGCCACCGGCCCCCAGCAAGGGAGTAAGGTCTTCACCCTGCAAACCTTCCCTCATTGCGAAAGTGAGAAGCCAGGCTATGGCCAAGCGGCTAAAGTGGCAGGGTTTTCACTCCATGCCGGTGTGATGGCCGAAGGACATCAGAGGGATAAACTCGAACGGCTCTGCCGCTACGTTAGCCGACCCGCTGTTTCAGAAAAGCGCCTGGCATTGACCTCCAATGG
>NZ_LWGJ01001005.1:0-571 GCF_001635845.1 Oleiphilus sp. HI0132
TCACCCTGCGCCGATTAACGTTGCGCAGGAACCCTTGGTCTTCCGGCGAGGGGGTTTTTCACCCCCTTTGTCGTTACTCATGTCAGCATTCGCACTTCTGATACCTCCACCCAACTTCTCAATTGAGCTTCATCAGCTTACAGAACGCTCCTCTACCATATCTAAAAGATATCCGCAGCTTCGGTGTACAGTTTGAGCCCCGTTAAATCTTCCGCGCAGGCCGACTCGACTAGTGAGCTATTACGCTTTCTTTAAAGGATGGCTGCTTCTAAGCCAACCTCCTAGCTGTCTAAGCCTTCCCACATCGTTTCCCACTTAACTGTAACTTTGGGACCTTAGCTGGCGGTCTGGGTTGTTGCCCTCTCCACGACGGACGTTAGCACCCGCCGTGTGTCTCCCGTGATCGCACTCCTGGGTATTCGGAGTTTGCATGGGGTTGGTAAGTCGGGATGACCCCCTAGCCCAAACAGTGCTCTACCCCCCAGGGTGATACACGAGGCGCTACCTAAATAGCTTTCGAGGAGAACCAGCTATCTCCGAGTTTGATTAGCCTTTCACTCCTAGCCACAAG
>NZ_LWGJ01001006.1:0-350 GCF_001635845.1 Oleiphilus sp. HI0132
AGTAAGGCCGCAAAAGTAACAATGCCCAACTTAAAACCATCGACGAAAACAATTTCCTTGCGGTTACCTGAGTCTTTGCTTGAAAGCATTAAAATTGAGGCTAATCGAAGAGACATGCCTTACCAGTCCTTAATCAAATCTTGGCTTGCTGATGATGTTCGACAGAATCGCTTAGCTTCTTAAGAGCACTAACGCCTGCCACAACGGCTTGGGTGAAGTGGCGGCGTTTTTGCGTCTTTTTGCAAAAACGGTGACAGTTTACCCAAGTCCGATTGATGGCACTTGTTATGTGTNCAGTTATTTGTTCCGTATTTCTATTACTACGTCAGCCTCTCTCTTTATATTTGGCC
>NZ_LWGJ01001007.1:0-245 GCF_001635845.1 Oleiphilus sp. HI0132
CCCGTTCCAACCATACCTGCACTAAAACCAAGCCCCATAAGTTTTAGCTCTGCACCTACAGACGACAGCTTTCTTTACCAGTCACTTGTTATTAGCGCACCAATAGACCGGAGCGCACTCCACTCAGGCACGGGTGACATCACTGTAAGCACCATATTAGAGCCTTCATTAAGAGCAGAGGACAAACTGCGCTTTCTGCTGGATGGTGCCGAAGTTGCATTACAAAAAGGGGCGAGCTTGCTGCT
>NZ_LWGJ01001008.1:0-1764 GCF_001635845.1 Oleiphilus sp. HI0132
CCTTTTGAAAAGCTAAAATATAAAAGTCATTATTCTTTTCTAGTTAGATAAGTCCTCGTTGGAGGGTCAGGGACAAAGCTTGCCTCGTTACGTTCAGAGAGAGTTCGAAGATTTTCTCCAATGTGGTCGGCTGGAATATGGCTTTTTGCGTGTGCGCTGTGAAGACTGTCATCACGAGCGTTTGGTCGCTTTCAGCTGCAAACGGCGTGGTTTCTGCCCCAGCTGCGGTGCCCGCCGGATGGTGGAGAGTGCCGCACTTTTGGTGGATGAAGTATTTCCCGCAGAGCCTATTCGCCAATGGGTGCTGAGTTTTCCTTTCCAGTTGCGCTTTTTGCTGGCCCGTTACCCGGAGCTGATGGGCAAGGTCTTGAGCATCGTTTACCGTATACTCTCAACCCATCTGATTAAGAAAGCGGGTTTTACCAAGGCTACGGCACAAAGTGGATCGGTAACGCTCATCCAACGCTTTGGCTCCGCGCTGAATCTGAATGTACACTACCACATGCTGTTTCTCGACGGGATTTACACCGAAGACGGCCATGGTAAACAGCGCTTCCATCGGGTCAAAGCGCCGACCCACGATGAGCTGAATACCCTCGTTCACACCCTTAGCCACCGCATAGCTCGCTGCCTGGAAAAGCAAGGGCTACTCGAGCGAGATGTCGAAAATACCTGGTTGACATTGGAAGAGGGCGAGGAGGATACGCTCACCCAATTATACGGCCATTCGGTCACTTACCGCATTGCCACCGGCCCCCAGCAGGGGCGCAAGGTCTTTACTCTGCAAACTTTACCGGGGCGAGAAGATAAGGCTGATGCTAGCAGCCGAGTAGCCAACCACGCAGGGTTCTCCTTGCACGCTGGCGTGATGGCCGAAGCGCATCAGCGAGATAAGCTTGAGCGCCTGTGTCGCTATATCAGTCGGCCAGCGATCTCGGAAAAGCGTCTGGCATTGACCGCCAATGGACAAATCCGCTACGAGCTCAAAACCCCTTACCGCAATGGCACTACGCATGTGATCTTCGAACCACTGGATTTCATTGCCAAGCTAGCGGCTTTGGTACCCAAGCCTAGGGTCAACCTTACTCGATTCCACGGGCTTTTTGCACCGAACAGCAAACACCGCGTTCAAGTAACACCCGCTAAGCGGGGCAAAAAGCCCGATCAATCGGAAGGTCTCGATACTGACTGGTGTGACAAGAGCCCTGCAGAGCGCCACCGCGCTATGACCTGGATGCAACGACTCAAGCGTGTTTTCACCATCGACATCGAGGTCTGTGAACACTGCGGTGGCCAAGTCAAAGTGATTGCAAGCATTGAAGACTCGAAGGTGATTGAGCTGACTCTTAATTACCTCAGGCAGAAAGCCGCTAAGGTTGACGCTGCCAAACAGCACGAATTGCCGCCAGAGCGAGCCCCGCCACTGACTCCCAGCCTGTTCGACCCATCGCAGACTCGCCTATTTAATTGACGCTCCTAAGTTCTCAATCCATGCACTGTCAGCCTTTGCGGCAGGCCGGTGGGGTAACTGTCGGCTAGAGATCCATTCGCCAGGCACTTTTCGGTCAAATCGACCAAAATACGACCTGCTTTGGGCGCTGTGAAGCTAAATTCTGGGGCTTAGGCAATAAAAATGAGCAGCAATTTCGGGTATGATACTTCAGCTTAGGGGTGAAAAGGTGCTTTATACTTCCTATACCCTATAAGAACACCCATTACTTACCTGAAGTATCAACGACCTCGCTTCTGAGGGTGGTCTAAATA
>NZ_LWGJ01001009.1:0-904 GCF_001635845.1 Oleiphilus sp. HI0132
TTTAGCTGCGGCGAGCGTCAGCGAGTCCAGCCCCGGGGCTTTTTCCGGGGCGAGGCAGGCTAAACTGGTTATATGATTTATTGCTTTGCACTTTGTTAAACCGCTTTAGTATCTTTAGATCTCTTAAGGGTAAGAAGCTGAAGCAACAAGTCACGTTTATTCTTAATTTTGCCACCGGCTAATTAAGCAGGATAACAACCAAATTTTTACCGAAACAATCANCAGAACACCAATTAAAGCGACCCGTTTTCTCTGNGCCAAAAGCTATGTTTAGCAGTATAAACCTTGATGCTAAACTAAGCTTTGAACCGAATACACTCTTTGCTCAAAATACCGCTAACCGCTTAAATTAATTGACCTTTTACTGCATATAACGCTTTTATAAACGGCGCACGGCTCTATCGTNCGTCCAACGCAGGCCACGTGTTTTTGTGGCCGGAGTGATGTTTGATGAACTGGTTAGATGTTTTAGAACGACCAACTACACCAAACACCACGTTAAAACCTAAGTGCTTGCCCAGAGACAAAAACACCTTAGATGGCAACTTTACCGGATTCCCTAGGAACACACCACCGACGAAGCCTCTACAAATTCAAATGTGCCTGAGAAGCTTAAACAGCAGAGCGGAACAGTGGGAAAACGTGCCACCTACCCTAAAACTTTAAACGGAGGAATACATGATAAGAAACGAGCATTCCCTGCCGAATATTGAGCCCTAAACCTTAAGAGCCAAAAAACATTTAACGCCTTTAGCTGCGGCGAGCGTCAGCGAGTCCAGCCCCGGGGCTTTTTCCGGGGCGAGGCAGGCTAAACTGGTTATATGATTTATTGCTTTGCACTTTGTTAAACCGCTTTAGTATCTTTAGATCTCTTAAGGGTAAGAAGCTGAAGCAACAAGTCACG
>NZ_LWGJ01001010.1:0-677 GCF_001635845.1 Oleiphilus sp. HI0132
TGAATGCTCGGAGGGCGTCGTTCCGATATAACTCATCAGTTTTCTAGGGCTATCAAATCGTGTTAAGTCTCCTAGCTCTACAATGACACCAGTGGCGGTGAGCAGTCGGACGCCTCTCAAGGCTTGTATCGCTTTCACAACCGGATAATATCGCCATTGCTTCACGTGATGGGCGAGTTCATTGTCCAGACGCTCTAGTCGAGCATTGCGTTCTGAAATGGTTTGAATCATCTCTTGCAAGACAAATTGCTGACTAGGATGAGGTAAGATGATCTCTGTTAACCAACGAAGGTGTTTTAAGCTCCAATTTGATTTGCCTGAATAGTTAATATGGTTTCTGAGCAGCAAGGCTTTTAGCTGGAAACGTGCATTATTCAAATCATGCATTGCACGCTCACGTGCTCGAGATAGATCTCGTATTGCTTCATCTGCGGGTTCAGGAACGTAAATCGGATCAAGGTCGCCATTACGAACCAAACGAGCTAAATCTTGTGCATCGCGTTTATCTGTTTTCACGCGTTGTCCGGGTTTCTTTGGAATCAGTGATGGCGCAACAACATAGCAACAATGGCCTAAGCTTGTCAGCAATCGATAAATCCAGTAGCCACAGGGGCCTGCTTCATAAACAAAATGCAGGGTAGCCTGCGGGTATTTGCTTTCAAACTGTCTCGCCATCT
>NZ_LWGJ01001011.1:0-14971 GCF_001635845.1 Oleiphilus sp. HI0132
GCTCTTCGCTTAAGTCAAGGCGCTTGAGCATTCTTTCCATTTTGTGGTTCATGCCATGCTCTTTATAGTGCGGCCCTGCTGTCGCAACCGCTGCAGACCCTGCGATGACCATCGCTAAACTCAAACCTAATAACTTCTTCTTAGTAAATAGACGATTACTCATGATTTCTTCCTCTCAATGATTTTTTTAATCGATTTGTTATCGACTGATAATCATTGTATTCATTGCTATGTAAATCGGGGTCTAGTAAACGTAAAGTCTCTGTAAAGATTAAATAGAAGGTAAAAAGCCTATGCTAGACTTCAAACAATTCCGTAAATCAATAAAGGTTTGATATGAGTGCCAATATATTACTCATTGAAGATGATACCGAGATCAGTGAGCTTCTAAGTAGCCTGCTAGTACAAGAAGGTTTCACCATGACCACGGCATTCGATGGCGTCGAAGGTGAACGCTTGGCTTTAAAAAGTCACTACGACGTTATCATTCTCGACATCATGCTGCCTAACAAAGATGGTTTAAGCGTGTTGCGTGATATACGCGGCCAAATCACTAGCCCAATATTAATGCTCACCGCAAAAGGTGATGAGCTAGACAGAATCATAGGCTTTGAGATGGGCGCCGACGACTACCTTCCCAAGCCATTTAACCCACGAGAGTTGGTGGCGCGAATCAAAGCATTGCTAAGACGCGTGGAGATCGACCAAGGCCAGACAACAAACCAGGCTAGTGAGCTGGTTTCAGACAAAATCAAGCTAAAACTAAAAACGCGTGAAGCCCTAATTGAGGGTGAAGAAATAGAACTTACCAGCAGTGAATTCAATATTCTGCACGCACTGATGCGCAACGCCAATGAAATTATGACCAAAGCCGAGCTAACCGAGCTTGCTTTAGGGCGAAAGCTAACACTCTATGATCGGGCCATTGATATGCATATGAGTAACCTGCGTAAGAAACTCGATAGCGAACACATCAAAACCATTCGTGGCAGTGGTTATTTATTCCAAGGTCAGGTGGAGACGCGTTAAGCATGACTCAATCCATCTTTAAACATCGCTTGTTTTGGAAGATTATTCTGATCTTCTGGCTAACCACCTTTGCGACCATTCTCGCCAATATCTGGATCACCAAAGAAATCGTCGTCAATGAATTCAAGGTCGAGCAAGTAAAAGACAAGATGCGCTCACTCGCACCCGAAGCAATAGAGGTATACGAGCAGCAAGGAGGCAAAGCCCTAAAACGCTGGTACCGAAAACTGGCCCGCCGCGAAGGCATACGCGTAGTGTTATTACATACTGACGAGACGCCGGTAATTCCACACCGAAAGCCAAGGTATCATGATGACGACGATGATGATGAGCATCACGATCACGATGACAAACCCTATCGAACACACTTGCTAAATTTGGCCGACCAACAAATATCCTCACCAAACGGGCAAAGTTATATCTTGCGAGTCATGCCTTCGCGCTATATACAGTCCCGCTTCAACCCGGAGTCTTTGCACGGCTATCGTCTACTGGCATCTTGTATCATCATATTATTAGGTTCACTGTGGATAGCACGCTCTATCGCCAAGCCTATTCGCGTGTTACATCAAGCCAGCCTTGAGATATCCCAAGGAAAGCTCGACATTCGCGTCAGTCAGGATGTTGGCAAACGCAAAGATGAACTAGGGCAACTCGCCACCGCATTCGACCAAATGGCTGATAAAGTATCTGACTTAATTAGCAGTCAGCAGCAACTTTTTCGTGATATTTCGCACGAAATAAGAACCCCACTCACTCGCCAAAAACTCGCGATTGAACTCGCCAGATCAGTTGATGACCCAGGCAAGTTGTTAGACAAAATCGAACACCAGAACCAGTGTATCGAAGAACTCATCAACCAACTGCTCACCTTAATGCAAACTGACAACCAGCAATTGACGCAGATGGAGAGCCTGCCCCTGTCACAACTCTTGGGCCGCATTACCGATGACGCAGAACTCGAACTAAAAGAAAAAAACCTGACACTAAAAACCGATTTACAAAGCGATGCGCTCATCAAAGGTGACGAGCCCTTGCTAACCCGGGCATTTGAAAACCTGCTAACAAACGCCATCAAATACAGCCCCAACGATGCCAACATCGAGCTCAAGCTCTATGAGGGCTCTGGCAATCTTCATATAGAGATTTTGGACGAAGGCCCCGGCATTCCAGAAGAAGAGCTCAAATCGATCCTCAAACCCTTCTACCGAGCTGACAAAAGCCGTAACCGAGGCACGGGAGGCTTTGGATTAGGTCTCGCTATTAGCTCGCAAATTATTAAGAAGCACAATGGTGTGATTGAGTTGAGTAATCGGGAGGTTAAGGGGCTTAGGGTTGTGGTTATTTTGCCGAAGAGTTGAGAAAGTTTTTAAGGGCCCGAAGGCCCTTTATGTAGCCTCTAGGCCCAAGCCGTCGCTATTGCTGTATCGACTTGGTTTTGCTCATCAGAATTCAGCGATATGCTGCCTCCTGAAGGAGCTCCGAACGAAGCCATCGCACTTACAAGCTGTTCAATATTAATAGCATCAATGGCTTGGCCACCCGCCTCAATTGAATCCAGCTTAAACTTATCTGCCTTGTACCAGTTATTAACTCGAACGTGGTCTTCACTTCCCAGCACATAAATATCGAGATGGTTGTTCGTCTTTTTGAACCATACATCATCGACATCACCTACACTTTCCAAACTAAGTTTGTCAGTATCAGTCGCGAAGTTATTTGAAGCGTTATTAATACGATCATAGCCATCACCAGTTTGGTAGTAATAGGTATCATGGCCTTTACCACCCACCAACAAATCGTTACCTTCATTCCCGTAAAGCTTATCAGAGCCATTAGCACCTTTTAGTGTATCTGCTCCCAAGCCGCCATATAGAGAGTCGGCACCGCCACCACCGTGTAGCGTGTCGTTGCCTTCATATCCATATAGAACGTCCTTTCCACCTTTGGCTGCGAGGTTATCGTTATTATTTCCACCCTCTAAAGTTTCTGCAGCACCAGTTCCAACAATAGTAATTGGATCATCCTCAGTTGAGTTTACAGTTACTGCGACGGTTGAATTGGCGACTCCACCATTACCGTCCGAAACTTCGTAGGTGATTGAATCTTCTCCTACGAAATTAGCGCTAGGCGTATATGAGATAGTTCCATCACCATTGATAGCTACGACACCGCTAATCGCCGCAGCAGCCACAACAGATAAACTATCACCATCAATATCACTATCGTTCACAAGAACATCGATAACAACTGCCGTATCTTCATCAGTAACAGCTGTATCAGATATTGATACCGGCGCATCATTTTCAGGGTTGACCGTGACGGATACCGATGAGGTCGCCGTGCCACCGTTACCGTCTGAGACCTCATAGCTAATGCTATCAAGACCATTAAAGTCTGAATTTGGCGCATAACTTAGTGTGCCATCGCCATTTATCGCAACTGCACCGTTTGACGCTGATGCTGAGCTAATGCTCAAACTATCTCCGTCGATATCGCCATCATTCGCTAACACATCAATGGTGACAGAAGCATCTTCCTGCGTTACAGCGGTATCGACTACAGCAACTGGTACATCATTTTCGGGGTTAACCGTGACGGATACCGACGAGGCCCCCGTGCCACCGTTACCGTCTGAGATTTCATAGCTAATGCTATCTAAGCCGTTGAAATCTGCATTAGGTGTATAGTTCAGTGTGCCATCGCCATTAATCACAACAGCACCATTTGACGCTGATGCAGAGCTAATGCTCAAACTATCTCCGTCGATATCACCATCATTCGCTAACACATTAATGGTGACAGACGTATCCTCCTGTGTTGCTGCCGCATCTGCAACAGCAACAGGCGCATCATTTTCAGGGTTCACTGTGACAGAGACTGACGAGGTCATGGTGCCACCGTTACCGTCTGAGATTTCATAGCTGATGCTATCTAAACCATTGAAATCTGCATTAGGCGAGTAGCTCAGCGTTCCATCGCCATTAATTACAACAGCACCACTTACCGCTGATGCAGAGCTAACGCTCAAACTATCACCATCGATATCGCTGTCATTCGCTAACACATCAATCGTGACTGACGTATCTTCCTGCGTTGCAGCCGTATCGAATACAGCAACAGGCGCATCGTTTTCGGGGTTAACCGTGACGAATACCGATGAGGCCGCGGTGCTACCGTTACCATCTGAGACTTCATAGCTGATGCTATCTAAACCGTTGAAATCTACATTAGGTGTGTAGTTCAGCGTTCCATCACCATTGATGAGAACCGAACCATACGAGGCTGAAGCAGAGCTAATGCTCAGACTATCACCATCGATATCGCTGTCATTGGCTAACACATCAATGATAATGGAAGTATCTTCCTCGGTGTTTGCTGTATCCGCTAGAGCGGTAGGTTCGCTATTGCTCGAACTACTCTCGTCAGTCGCTAATGACTCAATATGATCGATTGAATGTGTGATATCCAAATCATCGAAATACACTACTACTTTTCGTTCCGGTGACTCATACCAGTCTTTAACGGTTATCTGATCAGACGTTCCGATAATAGAAACCACGAGGTCATTGCCTTGCTTTGCATAAGCCACATCCGACTCATTAACCTGGTAAAGCCATATCTCATTATAGTCGCTTCCAGTATTGTAAATGACATCTTGACCAAAACCAGGGTCGAAATCATAGTCATCTTCACCCGAACCGCCGTACAAAGTATCGTTCCCAGCACCGCCAACTAAGATATCGTCGCCACCTTCACCATACAGAGTATCATCGCCTTCAAAACCTGCGATCCAGTCATCACCAGCACCACCTAAAAGTGTATCAGCCTGACTAGTTCCCTCAATATCTTGATCAACCGGAGCGTTAGCCAACATGTCTGTGATGTCGTTTTGATTCCAAACTGTCCCGTCAGCAAAACGAATTTCGTCAACGGGTGCGGTTTCACCTATGCCCTGCCCTTGGTATGTCAAAGGTTCAAAATAATCTGCCAACGTGACGACATAGCCATTATTTCCGATTTCTAATTCGAGACCATAACCATTAGCATAAAAATTAATATCGTCGGGAGAGATGCCTTCCATAAACTCCAGTACATCAAAGTCACTTGCGCTTCCACCTGGCCCCCCTGAAAAGCTAGCGCCATAATGACCCGCTTCAGAGCCGTTGTAGATAAAGGTGTTTACGCTGTTTATACCGACACGATAGGTATCATCACCATCACCGCCAAACATAAAAGCACGACCATCATAATTGTCGTTGCTCATATTTCTCGACTCCAAAATGTCATCCCCTTCGTTACCAAATAGCAAACCGTCACCGATTATCAAATCGCCACCACTACTACCCACTAACTCATCAGAACCACCAAAGCCAACGATGATATCTCGCCCCCAAGACCCATAAACGACTTCTTGGTCTCCAGTACCCTCAATAAAATCGTCATCATTCGTACCGATATAATCGCCACTCCCGTTAGGTTGATCTACAACGTTAAATCCTGCTGGAGCTTGCCCATCGTATGAGAGCGGAAGGTCTTCAACGTTTGCCTGAACATACGCAGATTCCCAGACAGTATTATCGGCAAAGCGTATTTCATCAATTACGCCACTTGGGATTCCTGAGTCGAAATAGTTCGAGACAATGACATTCTCACCCGTTTCAAAAGAGATCATTAAATCATCACCACTTTGGTGAAGCGCAGCATTTTGTGCGCTTAAATCATTCGCTATTTCAATGATGTTAAAGTCTTCTGAAAAATCAGAAATACGAGATACTCCAGAACCTGCGTAGATACGATATACATCGCCCCCAAAGCCGCCCATTAGACGATCATTCCCTTTGCCACTAATCAGGGTATCTTGGCCGTCTCCACCATAAAGTTCATCATCACCTGCGCCCCCGTCTAAAACGTCATGCCCCTCTCCGCCTCGAAGAATGTCATTATTTGCTTTGCCATATAGCTGATCATTCCCGGCACCGCCTTCAAGTTCATCAAATATTGCGGCATCATCCGTGCCGTAAATTAGATCGTCACCCTCAGTGCCTAAAGCATAATTCCAAGATTCCGTTTCGTTACTCCTAATTACGACATAACCTGAACCATTATAGTAACCACCAGAAATATCAATGACCTCGCCTATCGTATCGGTAATTTCGACCTCGGTGTCATTCACAAGCAAGTGATCAAGTTGATAGCGCCAATTTCCATAGTCTCTATCAAAATGCAAACTGACCTCAACAGACCAGTCCAAAGCCTCGCCAGCGCTAATAAATAGTGAGTGTCGACCTTTCATTCTAAATTCAATGTCACTTGCGTCGATATCACCCTGAATGTTTAGCGTATTTAAGCCACCACCGAATACCACTTCATCATGGCCTTCACCCACATTCATACTAACGGTATCATCGCCATCGCCGGCATTAAGGTAATCATTCCCGGCACCGCCATTCAACTCATCATTGCCCTCACCACCATAGAGCCAATCATTACCAGAATTACCAAACAATTGGTCAGCGCCCGAATAACCTAGCAACGAGTCGTCACCTTGCCCACCGCTGAGGTGGTCGTTGCCTTGACCTCCGAAAATGCTGTCATTCCCTGCCAAACCATCAATTTCGTCATCAGCATCACCTGCAACAAAATAGTCGTCACCTTCGGTAATAGAATTAATGATCAAAGCATAGATATCTGTTTCAGCCCATTCGGAACCATCAGAAAACTCGAAAGTAGATACTTGGCCGGTACTGGTCGTATCGTCACTAGAGTTTGAAAAGTAACGTGCGACAGTAAGAGTTTCACCTGTAGATTTGACAGTAATAAGCAGGTGGTCACGATAACTATTATGGGTATCCTTAACACGCTCTAACTCGAGATCATTCGCTTGAATTGACTCATCAAACATGACGGTATTACTCCCGACAAGGCTTGAATTACTATCAAAGTCGATAATGTCATGACCGGACCCAATGCCGTATAAATACGTATCATTGCCTAAACCACCTGTTAGGGAATCGTCCCCCGCACCACCATCTAAAGTATCATTGCCGGTACCTCCATTTAAGGTGTCGCGCCCTTCTCCGCCTAAGAGTATGTCATCACCGTCCAAGCCATTTAGATTATCATCTCCCGCCAATCCACTTAGCGTATCAGCGTCAGCTGTCCCCTGAATGGTATCGTTGCCCGCTGTTGCCTCAAATGTTTTAGTTCGAAGCTCAGAATCTGACCATGTTGACGAAGTTGCATCAAATTGAATCGAGAGACTTGTTCTCTGGCTTGGATCCGTATCGAAAAAGCCAAAGACTTCGATTGTTTCTCCGCTGGCAGTCAGGGTTATGATCAAATCATCGTCGCTATTCACCAGGTCTATTTCACTTGGGTCAACCGTCTCGGAAAATATGAGTAGATGAGACGCTTCAGCACCTTCTGCACGAATTTGATCATTCCCATCTCCCAAAGCATAGTGATAGATATTATGGCCCGCACCTCCGTATAAATAGTCATCGCCATTACCGCCAATTAAGGTGTCATCACCATCATTTCCATATAATGTGTCTTGCCCATCCCCCCCATTTAGCTCATCACTCCCTTGGTTTCCAGACAATATGTCATTACCTTCATCACCGAAGAATTGGTCATTCCCCTCTTGACCTGTGATCGTATCATTGCCCGCAAGCCCGCTAATGACCTCACCTTCTGCACTCGCTTGAACGACATCGTCATACGGTGTTGCAGCCTGAATTCGGCTTCGCACTTCATCGCTGTCCCATGAAGTACCGTCGGAAAAGTTAATCGCTGTTAAGGCGTAATTAGGGTCATCTTCTTTAAAGAAGCTTTCAACGACGATGCTGTCATCATTGCCAAGAACAAGCTTTAGATCATCACCACTTCGTGTCACATAGCTGGTCTGGGCAGCAATCGACTCATCGAAAACAAGGACATCTTGTCGACCTTCAGTTTCATCATAGGTCGAGATATAGTCAGCACCATCACCCAGGCTATACAGGTAGGTATCATTTCCTGCTCCGCCAAAAATGACATCGTCTCCTTCTCCTCCTGCAATAACGTCATCACCGACATCACCATACAGATAATCATCCCCACTATTGCCATTGATTGCGTCGTTATCATCACCACCATAGACATAATCCTGGCCGTCTCCGGCATCAATAGTGTCGGCACCACTGAACCCATAATAGTGCTTCGAGCCTACGCCGTCCGAGGTGATATGGTCATCACTATCCGTTCCTAGGTTAGTTCCATTGGACAAGTTGTCGACAATGAGAGATAAACTTGAACCATCAGCAAATCGAGCTTCACGGATGTACGAGAAAGTCGTCTGCGACATAGCGATCACATCACTTTCATTCGAGCCATAATTTATCTTAATAAAACTGTCGCTTGTAGGATCTTGAGAAGAAGGTCTCGCATAGGTATAAATATCGCCAGCATTCAAACCACCCTCAAAAGCTAGGATATTGATGCCTTGGGTATCAGTAATATAGATCGTACCGTCACCGGGCTTCACGATAAAGGTATCATTACCCGCGCCTCCGTCTAAGCGGTCTGTACCCGAGCCTCCAGATAAAACGTCATCACCTTTTCCACCCTGGATCTGGTCATTACCTGCGCCGCCATATAATTGATCATCACCTTCACCGCCGTAAAGCCAGTCATGCTGCTCCCCGCCATTAAGACGGTCATTCCCTTCGTCGCCATAGAGAACATCACTACCTTCATCACCATTAATTGTGTCGGAGCCCGTTCCCCCATAAAGCCAGTCAGTCTCACTCCCACCATGAAGCGTATCATTTCCACCATTGCCGTATATTGTATCGACGCCAGCACCGCCTTTTAGGGTATCGTTACCGCTCCATTCTTCTTGGAATTCGACATAATCATCAGCCGTAATTAAGCGCTCTACACCCTCCTTATTGGTATAAGACAGATACTGACCTTCAGCTGTGAAAAAGCCATTGTCGTTGGATTTATCACCTTCGATGTAGTCATCTCCATCACCACCGTCAATCGTATCATCACCCGCTTCACCCAAGATGATATCGTCCCCCTGACCACCATCAATGGTATCGTTATAGCTCAGGCTTTCATCCAGACGGTCAATATGATCTGTGATGGTAAAGATGCGAATATCACCACCTAAACCAGGCTCAGTATAGCGAACACGGTTACCGGCGGAGTCTCCCATAATAAAATCATTGTCGGCACCACCATCAATAACGTCATTACCTTCGCCACCATATATTTGGTCCTCGCCCGCACCACCCGATAGTATGTCGGTGTACTTGCCTGAAGAGATTCGGTCATTTCCGGCCCCCCCGTCGACGATATCTACATCACCGACATCAGTTCCGGCTTCATTGAGCACTTCGCCCGTTTCAGCATCAATATTTATGTAAGGGCCATTGCCAAAGATGAAGTCGATACCTTCTCCACCCGACAAGGTATCGGACCCACTGCCGCCAACCAAGGTATCATTACCCGTTCCGCCAACAAGGTTATCTTTACCAGCATGACCGAATAGCTCGTCGTTACCTTCGCCACCGAGCAGGTCATCATCACCTAGATTACCTTTCAGTACGTCATCTTCTACACCGCCTTTTAGATAATCATTGCCATGACTGCCCCAGAACTCCCAGTCATTGCCGGCGTATCCATCGTTATATAAGTCAGCATCATATAAGCTGGCATCATAGAAAATATTATCTTCAATAGTAGCCGTTCCACCTCTACTGGGAGCCCAGTTGTTAACACCATCGTAGTTATGGCCTGAACCGACGACGATGTCTCCACCTGCGGGGCTTGGTTCAGGTTCGTTGTTTTCAACATTAATACCGAAGCGGGAAAAGTCTGATTGAGCGATGACGTCGACAATATCCCCATTAGCGCCTACGGCTCTAAAGCCTGACACAGTGAGTTGATAGCGATAGGGATCGTTTTCATCTAATGCGTTTTTATATGAGTCTTCTGTACCAGAAACTTTTTCTAGAGCAGTGATGGTTCGACCACCAATTATGAGGGTGTTTATTCCTTCAGTATCTTCAATCCTGTCGTAGCCGTGACCTTGTGTGAAGTGGTAGGTATCGTTGTCTGCTCCGCCGACTAAGAAATCGTTTCCAGTGCCGCCGTGAAGGTGGTCGTTTCCTTTTCCGCCATCTAGAACATCTTCGCCCTCTCTGCCAAATAAAATGTCATCACCGCCATTTCCATATAGGTGATCATGATACTCTCCGCCCTCTAATCCAGAAGTATCATTGTCTTCTGTCCCGAAAGTATATGTATTTACCTTATCTGCGAAGAGGTAGTTTTTAGCTATATCTCCAGTTTGCAAGTCCTTAAAAAGTGCGTATTCAGTCCCCAAGCCGTCCCCATATGGAAGGTTCTCTCGGTTTTGTGAAAGTGTTAGCTCATAAAAATTAAGCCTATCAACCCAATAGGGTTCGGAATAAGTATCTTTAGCATAGCGATCTGATTCCCTGATTTCCGAAGAAACAGCACTTGCCAGTTCAGGGCCCATTAGGATGAATGGCAGATTATTGATCACACTATATCGGGCTAATCGGGCGTCCAGATCAAAGTAACCGGATTGATTAAGCCAGTGCTCTAATTGCTCTCTATCCACTCCTCTAGCATCAGCAACAGTCGAAAAGTGTATGCCCTGACTCAACAGCGTATGATGGAAGTCAATATACCCCTTAAGACCATCTTCTACATTTTCACCTAATATATCCGCTACAGCTTGAAAAACCTCAGAGTATCTTTGAGCTTCGTGAGGAGCGCTGCCCTCTAGTATATGATTAACTTCCACACGACTAATAGTCCCTCCTTCCATCCCCCCCTGATCATTGAGTCTGCCACCGCTAAGTATCGAAAACAGACTAAACGCTAAGGCATCCTTTGCCGGTGTTGTCGCGTCCGGCTGATCATTGTTTGCATTTAAATACTCTAGATAAGAAGCCGTTAATTGGGAACCCGCTTCGAGGAGGAGGGGAAGTCTAGAAAAGTTAAGTCCTGTAGAGAGAGCCCCTATTGCCGCACCAAGCCCGAATACTGTCACCGCTCTCTCAGTCGGGTCAGTTACATCAAGTACCGTTTCTGCAACGTTATCCAGAACCCAATCTCTTAATTCCGTATATTCACTTGATTTAAGGGGGAAGGCCTCAATCAAGGAAATTCCTGGTAATATAGTAAATAATCTCGCCATCGCCTCCATTTCACTGATTTCTTGATCACCACCACCCAATAGGCCATTTGTTCCAGAGCTCAAAGCTTGAACTAACGGCAAAATATCATCCAAATTAAAATAGTGATGGTTGGCTTGAGAATCTATTAATACACTGCCATCCTTCATCTGTAGCTCAATGGTTGCTAAGGAATGAGCATCGAGGAAGAACTCTGCTTCAGTTGATGAGCTAAGTTGATAGTTAGATGTCTGACCTCCGACATGCTCAGAGAGCTGGACGACTAGATCTGAGGGTTCATAATAGTGATAGATATCTGCGTCTGCGAGGAGGTCTTTATCATAATCAGAATGTTTCGAATCTAGACTAGCTTCTCCACCTAAACCATTGAAGGTTAATAGGTCTATTTGATTAGCTGCTAGTTTTCCCTCGCTCACTATTTCGTAAGCAGCATACTGCGCCAAAGCTCCACCAAGACTATGGCCAGTTACAGTCAGTGTGGCAATATCACCAACGTCGAAGTTAATATCATTAAACATTTCAAATATTTGTTGTCGTACACTCTCCCATTGACCGTAGCCCAGGCTGGATACATTCTGATACCAATCTTGGGAACCTTCAGTACCTGCAAAAGCCAATACATAATTTCCCGTACCATCTGAATAAAGGGCCGCTTTAAGTCCCGTTTGTTCTATTGTCCAGATCCCATTCTCAACAAACTCATAACCAAGATGCTTAAGAAACCCACCCCCTGCATCTAACTCATAAGCGCCTTTTGCTGCATAAAATGCTAACTCGAATTCTTCCCTTTCTATCATCAGTCATCTCCTTTGACTTGTTATCACTATCTAAACGTCCTTATCAATATTTTTCGTTTCAAAATAGGCACACACATTGAATAATTTGAGGTGTTGCCTGTACTCCTTATTCTTAATCGGCCTATACCCTCCAGAACCATAAACAACCCGACATCCATCAGGAGCTGTGCTAACTCCACGCCCCCCTACCATATCTATTGGCAACTCTTGCTCTGGTGTTACTAAATAATACAAAGCCCAAGGAGCTCCCTTACCGCTGCCGTGCTGCTCAACAAATAAACCAACATTAGTAGGCGCTATAACAGACGAACCAGCCTTAGACCAAGGACCTAAACAATAGTCCTTTACCTTTAGCGTCCAATCTTTACGACCTAACCACCAAACGCCAACTCCAGGACATGGTTTATACTGCGTCATATAAGAAAAATACCCATCAAAATATGGATAGTACAATGCAGTACCATTAATTGAATTAACAACATCAGGCTCGGAACTTAGTTCTTTGTAGCTAACACCATCTGCATTAACTAACTCTACACTGTCAAACTTCTCTCCAGTCGAACTTAACTTCACTATGAACCCATCTTCCCTTAACAGTTCCCTGATTCCTTTGCGCTGTTTAGATTTACCTGGCCTCGAGTAGTATCCACACCTAACGGCTGAACGTAATCGTCCATTCAGTTCAGAACCTCGCCGAGAAACAATCTTAAAATTTCTAGGTTGATATTCGAACTCTAGCGGCTCTGAAGAAGGCCATGAAGAGACAAATAGAGTGTCATTGGAAAAGCAATATCGACGGAGCTTCCTCTTTTGACTTTGGGTATCTACCAATTTCGTATAAGAGCCATCCGTAACATTCACAAGGTATAAAGCTTTTTCGTTTTCAATCTCTGCCATGGTGACTATTTCATTGTCACTTACCCAGTAGATGCCTCCGTGTCCTGACCGTGCACTCCATCCGAATTGATCAACCTTGATATCCTCAAACTCAGTAAAGAAGCTGTCATCAGGTAAATACTGAACATCTGTGCTGTAATAGCGAGACAACTCCAAAGTTCCATAAATACCAATTGGTGCGATTGATAAGATCGTTATTTTCTTAAGCCATTTAAGTAATACTCTTAACATTTACCAGACCTCCTACCCAAGCCGACAGAACTAGCCTCCAACAAAAGCACTAAGCCCAACCCAAATCCCAACAAAAAATAAAATCATAAGAGATAAAACCAGAAGAATGGTGTACACAATTGATGCCTTAAAAGCCTTCCAATAGCTTTCCCTAAAAATCCATTTAGCAAGCAACACCTCTGTCGCAAAGCCAATCAGTGCACTCAAATTTGAATAGTTTTCCACGTAGAGGCCTATAGGCTGCTCCATGCCGTAAATGACTTGGGTCGTTGCAACATAAAGCACCTGGAAAACCACTCCAAGCAGAATCAAGAGCACCCAGAAGTAGGCATACTCTTTGAATATGGCGTTTTCAAAAACGATTACCTTCTTGGTCACCCAAGCATAAAGAACGGGCGCTAATATAATTGCTAGCAAACCAACGACAAGATAGGTGAGAAATGCGACTAATATACCCATATTTTCTTCCTTAAAATTTTCAATTCATTCCGTTATCGGTCGTTAATACTAAGCCACCGCAGCGACTAAGCGTTCAAGCTCTTTGATTCGACTCGCCTTTTGCTTAACGAGTATTTCTTCGTGAATCTTTAATACAATACTTTTTAAGAGTTCCGTTGTGGTTTCTATCTGAGCCCTAGCTTTAAGCACCTCTATCTCTTCAGCCACGTAACGCCCTTTTAGTGATATTCTTTTATTCGCTCGACCTTTTGCCAAATCACTCTTAAGCAAAGGTAGTAAATCCTTGGGCGCAATCGAGTTCTCATAAAAAGCATGAATGTAGTATTTAATCAGGCTAGGAATAAAATCAGCACTAGCTCCGAGACTATCGCTAGCCAAGTTTAGGACATCAACTAAGTGAGAGGGCACTCGGCCTTCCACTGATTTACGCTGCTTATCTAACTGCTTCTTAATAGCTGGAGTAGATTGATGAGGAATCGCAGCAACACTATCGCAGGCATCACAAACACCCGCCAATATGTTCTTAACACTACCACTGTCATCACTAAAGGGGACGTCTCTCAACTTAAACGTGGAATTTTGTACTGACTCACAGGTATGACAAAGAACCTTTCCCACATCACCCTCTTTTAATATTTTCATAACTGGCCTCATTGATGCACACTTATAAACACAGCATTTGGTTCTATAAAAAACCACTTTATATACCATGACTGGCGCCGATACCGAGTCTTAATAAGGTGCACATTTATACTTTGATCTTTATGATGCGGACTGACCTCGTAGTCGTCTCCTCGAGTATGCTTAATGATTTCTGCTAGCTCTTCGATCGAAACATCACCTACTTCCAACAAGTTCTTAATCTCGATATTGTTTCTGGCTTCATGCAAAACATTTCCATCATATATACATTGCAGGATCCGCTTTTTAACGTCCTTGAACTTATTCATTGCCCCCTCACAGAATAATTGTACGACATTATACGTACCTATATCAATTCCTGGTATCTGTGTCTGAAAAGCTGTCAGACCTACTTCCCAGGCCTACCCGATCCTCTATTCTCGACTCTTCGACCCATACGCCTTTCAATCTCATCTACAAACTTTCCTGTGCCTGTTAGTTGACACCGCTCCACTGCGACTCCTAAATCATTCTTTGCTTCAATCAAGACCTCCAAATAGTGCTGGTCATCTTCATCACACAAAAACGCTGCCGTCTTATCATGTCCTCGCTGGACAATATGATGAGGGCAGCTTGACACTATCAGGCGCTTTCCTCTCGGCATAGCTCACCTCCTTGTTTGCTATACAGACTGAATCAAAAGACTTCACATCTATT
>NZ_LWGJ01001012.1:0-403 GCF_001635845.1 Oleiphilus sp. HI0132
AGCTATTATCTTTTCTCGGTGCAGGCCACAGGCCGCTCTGTGTTCTCGGTGGTGAATCAGCTTTTATGTCTTAATCTTTAAGGGATAAACCGATGAACCACCGAGGACACCGGGCGCTTCGCTGCACAGAGGAAGGGATTGAGACACATCTAAATGAAAGCTTTAATCTTTTCTCTGTGTAGGCCGTAGGCCGCTCTGTGCCCTCTGTGGTGAACCGTCTTTTATGTTTTGATCTTTAAGAAACAAACACTTGAACCACCGAGGACACCGAGCGCTTCGCTGCACAGAGGAAGAGATTGAGACACATCTAAATGAAAGCTTTGATCTTTTCTCTGTGTAGGCCGCAGGCCTCTCTGTGCACTCTGTGGTGAACCTGCTTTTGCGTTTTGATCTTTAAGGGCTA
>NZ_LWGJ01001013.1:0-288 GCF_001635845.1 Oleiphilus sp. HI0132
GTAATAGTAGACGTTGTTTTATGTTGTGATGACATAATGCAACTCATTGCTAAGTGATTAGATTATTCACATATCAGCGAATAATTTAATCATGGATAACGAAAGAAATGAGATTCATATCAAGCGTTATCCGGCGAAAACGTTACGAATGGTCATATATATAGCTTAAGTACTAAGATGGTAAAAGGTCGTCTTAGAAGACTGCTTCGGGTTATATAGTTAAGTGACTAAGCGCATACGGTGGATGCCTTGGCAGTCAGAGGCGATGAAGGACGTAGTAACCTGCGA
>NZ_LWGJ01001014.1:0-515 GCF_001635845.1 Oleiphilus sp. HI0132
CCCGCCACTGACTCCCAGCCTGTTCGACCCATCGCAGACTCGCCTATTTAATTGACGCTCCTAAGTTCTCAATCCATGCACTGTCAGCCTTTGCGGCAGGCCGGTGGGGCAACTGTCGGCTAGAGATCCATTCGCCAGGCACTTTTCGGTCAAATCGACCAAAATACGACCTGCTTTGGGCGCTGTGAAGCTAAATTCTGGGGCTTAGGCAATAAAAATGAGCAGCAATTTCGGGTATGATACTTCAGCTTAGGGGTGAAAAGGTGCTTTATACTTCCTATACCCACAATATCGGTGGGGCTGCGGCTGTCGAGCCACAGGCGAATGTCGGGGGCGGGCAAGTTTTCTTTGTCGNGCCAGTCGGTGAGCAGTTGCACCCACGCGCCGGTGACACGCATTGCGGTTGCCATTGGGCCCCCTCGAAATCCATTGTGGCGTATATTGTCAAAAAATAGGCGTATTTCGTCAATTGCTGATTAAAAAATAGGCGTAAAGTGAGTGTATTGCGTAATCGC
>NZ_LWGJ01001015.1:0-1079 GCF_001635845.1 Oleiphilus sp. HI0132
TTACAAAATGCAAATGCTTCTTTATATACATCAGCTTTAACACTGCCACCAACCACATCGAATCCTTTTTGGGATCTAGAAATCAAATACGTATCTATCCCTATAGGGATTACGCCTGATGATGTTGCACAACCGGAAACTAATAAAACAATAAAGAATATTCTCTTCATTTATCTCTTCACTCCTTGGCCAAACTTTATTCATACGCCCAGTTCATTGGGTATGCATCTTTGCTGAATTTACATAGACATAATGACTCCCCACGTCCCAAAAGAGTGCTGACCTCCTATCGTGGGTTAGCAAAGCCAGAGCCATAATATATGTGTCATACCATATAAGCGGAGGCCAGCACCATGAAAAACAATACCATAATTTTTGTCGGATTGGACACCCATAAGGAGTTCACCGAAGTCGCATATTGCGAAGATCAACGAGGCTCAGAAGTAAAGCATCTTGGAAGAGTTTCTTCAGCCAAAGTATCACTTACCAAGATGGCAAGACAGTTTGAAAGCAAATACCCGCAGGCTACCCTGCATTTTGTTTATGAAGCAGGCCCCTGTGGCTACTGGATTTATCGATTGCTGACAAGCTTAGGCCATTGTTGCTATGTTGTTGCGCCATCACTGATTCCAAAGAAACCCGGACAACGCGTGAAAACAGATAAACGCGATGCACAAGATTTAGCTCGTTTGGTTCGTAATGGCGACCTTGATCCGATTTACGTTCCTGAACCCGCAGATGAAGCAATACGAGATCTATCTCGAGCACGTGAGCGTGCAATGCATGATTTGAATAATGCACGTTTCCAGCTAAAAGCCTTGCTGCTCAGAAACCATATTAACTATTCAGGCAAATCAAATTGGAGCTTAAAACACCTTCGTTGGTTAACAGAGATCATCTTACCTCATCCTAGTCAGCAATTTGTCTTGCAAGAGATGATTCAAACCATTTCAGAACGCAATNNNCGACTTCGGTGAACTCCTTATGGGTGTCCAATCCGACAAAAATTATGGTATTGTTTTTCATGGTGCTGGCCTCCGCTTATATGGTATGACACATATATTATGGCTCTGGCTTTG
>NZ_LWGJ01001016.1:0-4914 GCF_001635845.1 Oleiphilus sp. HI0132
AAGGTGTTGCTGTTCGGGCCAGGAAAAACTTTATACTCGTTAGCCCAGTGCTTGTAAGACTAAGGTCTTGTTTTTACGGAGAAGATAACGGGGAAATAGACGATGTTTAGCATTAAGGCATTGATTCAATTTAGTATGATACTTTTCAGTGTGTTAGCGGTGGGGTGCAGCACGGGAAGCTGGCGAGAAGCGTCTAGAGACTCTTCCGGGCTCGCCCCTTTGTCTACCGAAACTCCCGAAGCGGTTATTCAGGTATATGGTGCCGATGCATGGGGGTGGCGAGGTTGGTTTGCGATACATACTTGGATTGCGGTGAAAGCAAGAGATGCTTCTGAATATACCGTTCTTGAAGTGATAGGTTGGCGTGCCAAACGAGGACTGTCTGTGTTGAGAGTCGAGAATGATATTCCTGATAGGTATTGGTTTGGTAGTCAGCCCCAAATTCTTTTGGATAAGCGAGGTGACGAAGCAGAAGAGTTGATCGAAGAAATAGTTGCTTTAGCTGAACGTTACCCCTGGGCTAACGAGTATAAAGTTTTTCCTGGCCCGAACAGCAACACCTTTCCAGCTTGGATAGCAGCGCAGGTGCCCGAACTGGGCTTGGAGCTTCCCTTTAGTGCTATTGGCAGTGGTTACGTAGATTAACAGGGCGAAGAGTTTATGACTGAATATCAACCTATGACTTTGTTGATGAACGCTAGGCAAGAGGCCAAGCAAAACCAGGACCCCAGTGCTAAATATTGCACACTCGCGACACTCGAGCAAAATGATGCGTCTCAACCAAGAATGCGCACCTTGGTCGTACGCGAAATCAATGCAGATAGTTGTGTACTGTTTGTGAACAAACTTGCCCAAAAGAACCTACTACATTTAAACGAGGCGAAGGTAGAACTGCTATTTTTCTATCCTTCGCTACTACAGCAATTTAGAGTTCGGGGTGAATTGTCATTAATGTGTCCTGAGGTTCTTGAAACTCACTGGCAGCATAAACCTTATATTTCAAAGTTGCTGGATCATTTTTATCATACTGTCGCGCACCAGAGCGCTGCCCTGGAAGGCTCATTTGAGGTAGAACGGGGTATTAACGCGCTGAAAGAAAAGTACCCTAATCCTGATACAGTTCCTTTCACAGATAATGCGCTTGGGCTGGTGGTGTCTGTGAATTATCTAGAGTACTGGCGAGGCCATGAAACTGGCTTGCATGAGCGCACTTTATATCGACATATAGGCCACAGTTGGGAACGAGCTGCGCTTGTTCCTTGAATAGCGCGAACTATTGGGCTGCACTCTCTGCTACTCTTGGCGCCAATCATGTTTTCTGCACGTGGCAGGTTTGAGTCCCTAACCGATAGGATTGGTGTAGGGAAAATGGTTAAGGGGTGTTGATGCGAATGTTCGCGTATCTGATACCCTAATCTGTGGGTACCATGGTGGCAAGATTCAGTAGTGGGTGTGGATTGACTAAGTAAAATAAAAGAGGGCCGCAGGTTTGTCGACAAATTACTCTTAGCTCTTGTTTATAAGTATATGTATATCTGTGCTGCGGATATCTCAAACGATTACAATAACCCTGATGCTACTAAATTAATTAAGAGATCTTTTGATAGCCTCCTCTAATACACTGTCTAAGGGGGTTACCTGAGATCTGAACAAGGAAATACTTGATAAATCGGAAGAGATGAGGAACTTGTTGAAGTTCCAATTTGGTGATTTTTCAGTCCGTTGTTTTAGCATTTTGTAGAAGTCGTTTTGTTGAGGTCCTGTTACATAGCTCGGCGCTAGCATGGTGAAACTAACGCCGAAGTTTTTGAAGCAGACGCTAGCTGTTTCTGCTTCAGTTGCTAATTCTTGCCTGAAGGAGTTAGAAGGGAAACCGACAATTTCCAAACCCTCATCTTTATATTTTTGATAAAGCGCTTCAAGTTGAGATAGCTGAGGGGTAAATCCGCATCGGCTTGCTGTATTAACGATAAGCAAGGTTTTCCCTTCAAAAGCCTGACAGAAGTCAATAGATTTTGAAGAGTGAAGACGCTTGGATTCATAGTTTAGCAAGGGGTCACAGCTTGCGTAACTTAATGATGTATTCGCCAAGCATAGCAAACCAATGATCGTAATTTTTGCTAGATGCTTCATATAAATATTTCTCCCTTCAATCGAATTAAGGATGCGCTGAAATCGAAGTTATTAAGTATATATATTTAAATACGCGAATTCTTAGTTTCTGGTTCACTTGGGTTTATACCTTGGCGTGTTGACCTTGTATCGAATTAGGACCAACCCTAAAATTT
This sequence comes from Oleiphilus sp. HI0132, assembly GCF_001635845.1. Classification (NCBI taxonomy): domain Bacteria; kingdom Pseudomonadati; phylum Pseudomonadota; class Gammaproteobacteria; order Oceanospirillales; family Oleiphilaceae; genus Oleiphilus; species Oleiphilus sp. HI0132. Next base: position 2,289 of record NZ_LWGJ01001016.1, read on the forward strand.
ATTCTAAGTTCTTATTGTTTTAAATCATGGCCCTGGCTATTGGAGGTAAGAGCGAGTGCAGCGAAGCACTTTGCTCAGAATTATGGTAAAACAAACACGTCAGTTTAAGGTTTGTACGTTTAACCTTTTTAACTATATTGAACCTCCCAATGCATTTTACGAGTTGGAGAATATTTATACTGACCAACAATGGCGTAAGAAGGAAGCATGGATACTTAGGCTTCTGAAAGTAATTGGCGCAGATATTGTTGGTTTTCAGGAGGTGTTTTCCGTATCGGCTCTGAATAGCTTGTCAAAGTCAGCGGGCTTTGACTATTTTGCAACAGTCGAACAGCCCAACAAGAAGTCTGACTATCTGTTTGATATGCCCGTTGTCGCGATTGCTTCAAAATTCCCCATCCTATCTAGTGAAGCAGTTTCGGTTGATCAATATTTGATTCAGAGTTTGGGGCTCAACTCAGAATTTGTTTTTAGTCGTCAGCCGATCAGGGCCGTTATTGAAATCGATGATTACTCCAAGGTTGCCGTGTATGTGGCGCACTTGAAGTCTAAAAGGTCGAAGTTTGATCGTCACTTTTATGTGGATACAGCCGACAATGAACAAGTTCGTAATTTCCTTTACGACGACCTGCATGGTCGGTGGGCTTCAAGTATGCAGAGAGGAACTGAAGCAGCTCTTCTCTACAATGACTTTTGGAAATCTAGTGCGAAGGAAGATATGCCAACCATTATGCTTGGTGATCTAAATGATACGATCGACTCAACGCCTTTGCAGTTGCTGGTGGCTGGCGGGCATATTGATAGAATTGGATCGAAATATGTTTCATCCCTTTCTGCTGCGGAGAGGCTGAATGTTGAAAAACATACACTTTACGATGCCTTTGAAATTAGTGATAAAACTATCGAAACTCGTCGTAGCCCTACACACTATTTTGCAAATAAGGGCAGTGTTTTAGATTATGTGCTGTTATCAAAGGAATTTGATGCTAACAATCCACGCAGTATTGCGGAAGTCGTTAGTTATGACGTGCACGATGATCATCTGCAAAACCCTAACTATGAGGTAGACGCTGAAGCATCAGACCATGCCCCCGTGTCAGTCACCATCGAAACGGCCTTTTAAAGACTCCTAGACTCTGCTGTCGCCTAAAAAGCAATTCCAAATCAATCCTCACATTACTGCTGACAGTGATCCATATCGAGTTTGTATTCGTAGACCTTACTGATAACTGGTAACGAATTCGAGAAGAGTAAGTTGGAACAGTCAGCAGTAACAATCCGTCGCGACACATTGTACTACGATGGCGAATGCCCTCTATGTACAGCTGAGGTGTGTCGATTGAAGAAACATGCAGGCGACAATCTCACGATTAAGAACGTACATGATTTGGATTCAACAACTGAATCGCCGAGCAAAGATGTTTTGCTGAAGAGGCTGCACTTGAAAACTTCTGACGGAGAGTGGTTAGTAGGCGTTGATGCAAATGTTAGGGCTTGGCATCACACGCCCTACGCTCGTTTTTGGCGGGTACTTAACTGGCCTTTCATTCGTTTGTTTAGCCGCTGGGGATATGAAATATGGCTAGCGTATCGCCAGTATAGAAGTAAAAAGCAACCCTAGAACCAGAGTCCTGAATGTAGAGTAGGTAAAAAAGAATGTTTAAATGGTTTAGCAAAAATCCTTCTAAAAAACTCGTGAAAGCTTATGAAGCGAAGCTCACCGAGGCGATGCATGCACAGCGCAATGGCGACATAAGAGCCTATTCTATGCTCAGCAAAGAAGCCGATGATATTTATCAGAAAATACAAAGTGTTATGGCTAAAGAAAGTGCTTAGGGCAGGTCATCACGATGTCTAATCAATTTTTCTATACCGAAAGGCTCGGATCGATGAAGTTTATCTTGCTAGCTTGTTCTGTATTTGTGAGTTCCTTACTCACAGGGTGTAGCTTGGTTAAATACACGATTGAGCATGCTCCCTATTCGCTTATTCAGTCAGATGGAAATTTTGAGATCCGACATTACGACCAGATGTTATTGGTTTCCACAACGATGAATAGTGAAAAGGGGAGATCGTCAAACGATAGTGCTTTCAAACGACTTTTTGCGTATATCTCCGGCGAAAATAGTAAGGGGCAAGATATCAGCATGACCGCGCCTGTGTTCATGGATCAAGACAAAGCAACTAAAATGTCTTTTGTTCTTCCCGAAGATTTCAGGATTGAGACAGCACCGGCGCCGAGAGACCCAAACGTTTCTTTGGAGCGAGTCAATGATTACACTGTTGCAGCGATTCGCTTCAGTGGTTGGCTGGACGAGGACACAATAGAAAGCAAGAAAAGCGAACTATTGGCTTGGTTGAATGAGCAGGATATCAAAGCCATTGGGCAGCCTATTATTGCCGGTTATGATCCACCTTCGTCAATTCCTTTTTTTAGACGAAATGAAGTTCTAATCCCGATAGAGTAGACCCCATCTTTGTGTTCGTATGCCATGAGTGTGAGAAGGGTGCTATCTAACTGGTCTCTTCTGGACAGTGTGTAGATCCTAATCTATCTTTGATAGTGATCTGCTTTAATCAAACAGGACACTTCAATAAGGAATATAATCCAATTATTGAGGTGTTA
>NZ_LWGJ01001017.1:0-1410 GCF_001635845.1 Oleiphilus sp. HI0132
ATATTCACGGTCACGCGCCTGTTTGGCTGAGCCACCAGCCGAGTCACCCTCTACTAGAAACAACTCGGAGTTCATAGTCTCTACACCAGAGCAATCAGCAAGCTTACCAGGCAATGCCGGGCCGGAGGTCACTTTCTTACGAACAACTTTCTTCGCTGCTTTTAGGCGCTTCTGAGCATTACTGATACACAGCTCTGCTAACTTTTCAGCATCATCAGTATGCTGATTAAGCCACAAACTGAAGGAGTCTTTGACGACACCGGAAATAAAGGCGGCAGCTTCACGCGAAGATAGGCGCTCTTTAGTCTGTCCGGAAAATTGAGGGTCTTGAAGCTTGGCTGATAGAACAAAACAGCTCTTGTCCCATATATCTTCAGAGCTCAGTTTGATACCACGCGGAAGGAGGTTTCTGAACTCACAAAACTCTCTCATCGCTTCCAAGCAGCCGGTACGAAAGCCGTTAACATGCGTTCCACCTTGAGCAGTAGGTATCAAGTTAACGTAGCTCTCCTGAGTTATCTCACCACCTTCAACTAACCATTGTATGGCCCAGTCTACAGCTTCGGTATTACCGGCCATTGATCCACTAAAAGGGGCTGAGGGGCAAGTTTCTAGACCGTTAGTTGCCGACAATAGGTAGTCTTTTAAGCCATCCTGGAAGTGCCATTCGTCTTTTTCATCGGTCTGTTTATTAGTAAAAGTAACTGCCAGACCAGGACACAATACGGCCTTGGCACGAAGAATGTGGCGTAAACGACTAACTGAGAACTTCACCGTATCAAAGTATTGTGCATCAGGCCAAAAGCGTAACTCCGTTCCCGTATTACGCTTACCCACCGAATCAATCACATGTAAGTCTTCAGTTTTAAAACCGTCAGCAAAGGCTATCTTATGTAGCTTTCCATCGCGCTTGATCAAAATTTCAAGCTTGGTAGTCAAAGCGTTTACAACCGATACACCAACGCCGTGTAGACCGCCCGAGAAGTTGTAGTTTTCATTGGAGAACTTACCGCCAGCATGTAGCTTACTTAAGATTAGTTCTACCCCTGGTACACCTTCTTCAGAGTGAATATCTACGGGCATCCCGCGCCCGTTATCGGCAACTGACAAAGAACCATCTTCATACAATACAACATCAATTTTACTGGCGTGACCCGCAAGCGCTTCATCGACACTGTTATCGATTACTTCCTGAGCAAGGTGATTGGGCCGAGTGGTTTCAGTATACATCCCCGGTCTTTTCTTAACCGGGTCCAAACCACTTAGTACTTCGATTGAGTCGGCGTTATATTGCTTCGGAGATGAGTTATTGTCTGCCATATACTTCTTATGCTGCTATTAATGAGGAGGGATTTTATTTAGTGAAGCTTAACCGAGAATAGAGAGGCTGCCAATACCTAGTCTTCACTT
>NZ_LWGJ01001018.1:0-8647 GCF_001635845.1 Oleiphilus sp. HI0132
ACCGAGGACACAGAGCGGCCTGCGGCCTACACAGAGAAAAGATAAAAGCTTTTTTAGATGTGTCTCAATCCCTTCCTCGGTGCAGCGAAGCGCCCGGTGTCCTCGGTGGTTCATCGGTTTATCCCTTAATTAAAGATCAAAACATAAAAGACGGTTTACCACAGAGGGTACAGAGCGGCCTGAGGCCTGCACCGAGAAAAGAAAGCGTTTTCTTAAAAGCGCCTTAAGCACGCTCTCAGTATTTCCCTGTTATACTGACAACACTAAGAATTGTTGAGGGTAGGCTGTGCGGCTAAGTTCATTTCAAGTATCAAAAATTAAAGAATCTGTAGAGGCAGTTTTAGGCGCTGAGGCAGAGGTGATTCTTTTTGGTTCACGAGTAGATGACTCCGCAAAGGGGGGGGATATCGACCTTTTTGTTGAGACGGCGCGACAAATTGAAAATAGGGCGTCGGCCGCTGCTCGAATCGCGGCAAAAATTCAGATGGCAATCGGCGATCAAAAAATAGATGTGATTTTGGTGGATGCACTAACGCCGTATCAAACTATTCATAAGCAAGCTAAAGCGCAAGGAATAGCGCTCTAAATAAAAAATAGAGAAGGATTATTTTAATGGGTAATAATAAAGACCGTTTACGACACTTGATTAAAGTGGCAGAAAAGGAAGCAAAGCACTTGGAGTTGACGTGGAGCCGCTTAAAATCTGAAGAAGTTAATCCCCAATGGGTTGCTGGTCTTGAAGATGATCTAGATATGGCTGAGCGGGTCGATGCGTTTGTCGCAAGGTTTGGCAGGCTTCAAGATCACTTAGGTGATAAGTGTACTCCCGAGTTATTAAAACAAATGCTTGAAACGCCAAGTTCTGCAATCAATAACTTGGGACGAATGGAAAAGCTTGGATTAATTGCTTCGGTCGAACAGTGGATAGAGGCGAGAAATCTTAGAAATCGTTTGGTTCATGATTATGTTGAAGATAATGAGGAGTTCTCGTCTGCACTTAATAGGGCAATTGAATTAGTAGAAATGTTGCTTACTGTTCAAAGGTCATACGATAAGCAGGCTCAATCACTTTTAAGTCTTTAAGGTCAAAATACTAAAGACGATTCACCACAGAGAGCACAGAGCGGCCTACGGTCTACACAGAGAAAAGATAAAAAGCTTTTTAGTATTTCTTAATCACTTCCTCGGTGCAGCGAAGCGCTCGGTGTCCTCGGTGGTTCAAGTGTTTGTTCCTTAAAGATCAAAACATAAAAGATGATTTGCCACCGAGAGCACAGAGAGGCCTGCGGCCTACACAGAGAAAAGATCAAAGCTTTTTTTAGATGTGTCTCAATTCCTTCCTCTGTGCAGCGAAGCGCCCGGTGCCCTCTGTGGTTCAAATGTTTGTCCCTTAAAGATCAAAACACAAAAGCAGGTTCACCACAGAGTGCACAGAAAGGCCTGCGGCCTACACAGAGAAATAAAAATATCAAAGCCGTCATAAGCAAGATCCTATCACTCGTGTTATTCTGTCTATTATCTAGATCATAAAATGACAAAGCCACTGAAACGGTTTAAGCGATATGGAAAACTCCGAGCTGGTTTCTCTAATAAAACAACATCTACCAAGTGTTAAATTGATTTACCTCTTTGGCTCAAGAGCTACTAATGAAGCTCGACCTTCGAGTGACTGGGATATCGCAGTCATGGCAGAGAAAAAAATACCCGTATCTACCTTATGGGAGCTTAAAGAGCTCCTGGCAAATACCTGTTGTGCAGAAGTTGATTTGATTGACTTGCTTCAATCGACCACGGTTTTGAATGTGCAAATTATAGAGCGAGGTCAGTTGCTGTATGATGCTTGTGACGCTGCGATGTCTTTCGAAACGCGTGTTCTCAGCATGTATGGCCGTTTACAGGAGGGGCGTGAAGACATTATGACTGACTTTGTTGCTCAGCTTAAAGGAATGAAGCATGGATGATGTCATACTGAATAAACTCGCAACAATAAAACGGTGTTTGCAGCGAGTTCGCGAGGAATTTACTAGCGAGGCAGAATTCAAACAAAATTACACCAAACAAGATTCTGTCTTATTGAATATTCAAAGAGCGTGTGAGGCGTCAATTGATATAGCAAATTATCTAATTCGTGTGCACCGGCTGGGAATACCTCAGTCGGCACGTGATAGTTTCGATATTCTAGCAGGGGCAAAATTGATTACGGTCGACATCTCTGGCGCGATGAAGCGAATGGTTGGCTTAAGAAATATAGCAGTGCATGATTACCAAACGCTCGATTTAGATATTGTGATTTCAGTAATTGAAAAGCACTTGTCAGATTTCGAAGGTTTTAGTGCAGAAGTTATTTCGGAGTAGTGAGAAGTAGCCCTTAAAGATCAAAACGCAAAAGCAGGTTCACCACAGAGTGCACAGAGAGGCCTGCGGCCTACACAGAGAAAAGATCAAAGCTTTCATTTAGATGTGTCTCAATCTCTTCCTCTGTGCAGCGAAGCGCTCGGTGTCCTCGGTGGTTCAAGTGTTTGTTTCTTAAAGATCAAAACATAAAAGACGGTTCACCACAGAGGGCACAGAGCGGCCTACGGCCTACACAGAGAAAAGATTAAAGCTTTCATTTAGATGTGTCTCAATCCCTTCCTCTGTGCAGCGAAGCGCCCGGTGTCCTCGGTGGTTCATCGGTTTATCCCTTAAAGATTAAGACATAAAAGCTGATTCACCACCGAGAACACAGAGCGGCCTGTGGCCTGCACCGAGAAAAGATAATAGCTTTCTTTAGATGTGTCTCAATCTCTTCCTCTGTGTAGCGAAGCGCTCGGTGTCCTCGGTGGTTCAAATGTTTATTTCTTAGGGTTCCAAGGAATGACAAACATCAAATAATGTAAACAAATGTTAAAATAGACCACTCCACCAACTAGTAAGCCCCTCCTTTAAATGCTAAATTAGCGCCCATTAAGATGATCGTCATGCATGGTCATCACAGTGAAGTACTCTCTAATAATGATGGAATCAGGAATGATCGATACACTCTCTCGCCTAAGGCTCACTGGGCGTGCATTTCTTTTTGTAATAGCAGCTTTATTCTCGCTTCAATCTATTGCCCTACAGCCTACACCGGCGCAGCTCGAACAGTTTAAGGGTCTACCTGCAGCTGAGCAGGCTCGTTTAGCCAAGCAGTTTGGTGTGGATATTCCCAATGTAAATGCTGCGCAAACGCCTGTGGTTGCACAAACTAACAGCGTCATGCCAGTGGCTCAGCAGCAAGTAGCTGAGTCTGTGGGCGGAGAGATTAACACCAATACTGAAATGGAAGAAGGCAAACTGCCTGCTTTCGGCTACGACCTATTCGCCGGCCAGCCAACGACCTTTGCACCTATTACCGATATCCCTGTTTCATCTGATTATGTATTAGGCCCGGGTGATTCACTAAAAGTGAATCTCTATGGTAAAGAAAGCCAATTCTTCGAATTGGTCGTTGATCAGGAGGGGCAGGTTTATATCCCTGACTTAGGCCCAATGAGTTTAGCTGGCCTAGACTTCTCTGAAGCCAAAGAAAAAATAAAAAAGACGATTGATCAAAAGATGATTGGTGTTAAAGCCAGTGTTTCGATGGGAAGCTTGCGTTCGATTCGGGTCTTTGTATTGGGTGAAGCTCGTGTACCGGGTTCCTATGTGATTAGCTCTCTCTCGACCATGACCAATGCGCTAGTGTTGAGTGGTGGTGTTTCAGAGTTGGGTTCACTGCGTAATATTCAGTTAAAACGCAAAGGTAAGCTTGTTCAATCGCTCGACGTATATGACTTGCTGCTAAAAGGCGACACCTCGGGTGATGCACAGCTCAAATCTGGTGATGTGGTATTTATTCCAGCTGTTGGCCCTCAAGTAGCAATAAAGGGCCAAATTAAACGCCCAGCATATTATGAGCTTAAAGGTAGTGGCTCCGTTTCTGATCTTCTCTCATATTCCGGTGGTATGTTGGCTTCAGCTTACCCTCAAGGCGCGACGCTTGAACGGGTTAATGAGCAAAATGAACGTGAGTTCCTGAATTTAGACTTATCATTAAATGCTGATATAAACCGCACTTTAAAAAATGGTGACCAGATTACCTTACCTAAAATTCTGCCGAAGGTAGAAAATGTAATTAAAGTGGCTGGCCATGTAGAGCGTGCCGAAACGCGCCGTTGGACGCCCGGTTTACGAGTGAGTGATATCATTCAAAGTATTGAATACTTAAAGCCGGAGCCAGACCTAAATTATGCGTTAATCAAACGCTATTCAAAACCTGAGCGAACATTAAGTGTTCACTCTTTTAGAATCGCAGATGCATTGAAATCTCAGCAAAGCGAAGCAGATCCAGTGCTACAAGACCTAGATGAGCTAGTGTTCTTTGGCCTATATGGTGATCGCTCTGAAGAAGTTGTTAAGTTAGTGGAAGAACTGCGTCAGCAAGCAAGTATTTCTACTCCTTCAAAAGAAGTATCGGTCGGTGGCAACGTTCGTTACCCAGGTGTTTATCCCTTAGTTGAAAATATGACTGTCGAGAACTTGCTTTCTGCCGCTGGTGGCCTGACAGAAAAAGCTTACCTATCAAGCGCTGAATTGAACAGAACGACCATTAATGAGCAGCAAGATCGAGTGCAAGACAGAAGAGTTGTTCAACTTTCTAATGCGGATTCCATATCAAGCAAACTGCAGGCAAGAGACGTACTAACCGTTAAAGCAATTCCAGAATGGGCAGAGACTAAACAAATTACCTTACGCGGCGAAGTGAAGTTTCCTGGTGTTTATCCCTTCCATAAAAACGACACTTTAGCAGATGTAATTGAACGTGCTGGCGGCTTAACTGAATATGCTTATGCTCCTGGAGCAATGTTTACTAGAGAAGACTTAAAGACTCAGCAGGCGCAGCAGCTAAGAGAAATGCAAGCGCGATTAGAGGCTGATATTGCAAAGGCTGAAGTAGTTGCAGCGAATCAAACAACGCTTGATGCAAGTAAAGCTCAGGGTTTAGGAGAGGCTCAGGGTTTATTGGATAAACTCAAGACTACTCCTGCCCTAGGTCGTCTAGTTATTGATCTAGAGAAGGTTATAGCAGGGCAAGACGCTTATTCAATATCGCTTAAGGATGGAGATGAACTATTCATCCCCGAGAGAAAGAGCTCCGTGACAGTCATTGGTGAAGTCCAGCTTCCTGTATCTCAACTCTTCGAACAAGAGCTGGATTACTGGGATTATATCGAGCGTAGCGGTGGCCTAACAGATAAAGCAGATGATGAACGTATTTATATTATTAAAGCTAATGGCGGGGTTCAGATGCCTGACTCGTCTAGTTGGTTTGCAAGTAATGATTCTCAACTAGCGCCGGGCGATACTGTGGTTGTGCCGCTTGATGCGGATAAAATTGACCAAGTTGTTTTGTGGCGTGATATGAGTCAGATATTTTATCAGATTGCTTTGGGTGCTGCTGCGGTTGGGAGTTTGTAAATGGCTGATAATAATGTCGTATGGCATGGACTTTCTGTATCAAAAGATGAACGCTGTGATTTAAATAAGCAAAAGCCCTGCCTTATTTGGTTTACAGGCCTAAGTGGCTCAGGAAAATCTACTATCGCAAATGCTTTAGACCGCTGGCTATATGATAACGGGTATCACACTTATCTTTTGGACGGAGATAATGTTCGTCATGGTTTGAATAAGGACCTAGGTTTTTCCGATGAAGATCGCGTGGAAAATATTCGACGTGTAGGTGAGGTGTCTAAACTATTTGTTGATGCGGGTGTTATTACGCTAAGTGCCTTTATTTCGCCATTTAAGAGTGAAAGGAAAATAGTGAAAGATATGTTTGATGACTCAGAGTATTTAGAGGTGTTTATTAATACACCATTAAGTGTCTGTGAAGAGCGAGACCCGAAAGGCTTGTATGCAAAGGCGCGGAAAGGGGAAATTAAACAATTCACTGGTATTGACTCTGAGTATGAGTCTCCTGATAGTCCTGATATTGCCATTGATACCTCTATCGACTCAGTTGGTGATGCAGTTTCATCAATTGTTCAACTCTTAAAGGCTCGTAAAATTCTTAAATCTGTATTATGAAAACTTTCAATTGAAAGAAAGGTAAATAGGGCGTTGACCTTTTCTTGTTTCAACAATTGAATTGTAATAACTTTTATTAATGAGACTTCTTTTGTCTATGAATGTATCAGGTGCACAGGCTAACACTCCGAATAGAGACTTAAATGAACAAGAGGATATCGACCTCCGAGAGGTCTTTGGAGCGATTTGGAAAGGTAAAGTCTTTATTGTATTGCTTTCCTCTTTCTTTGTAGTAAGTTCTGTTTTTTATGCTTTGTCTCTTGCTGATGAGTACAAGTCAACCGTATTACTTGCTCCTGCTTCGTCGTCATCGGGGGGGGGGCTTTCTAGTCGTTTGGTAGGGCAATATAGCGGATTAGCATCTTTAGCGGGCATTAACCTTGGAGGGGGTGCTGAGAACAAGTCTGTGATAGCTATTGAACTGCTGAAGACGTGGGGGTTTCTTGAGCGTTTTATTGAGGATAATAAACTTCAGGTTCCAATTTTCGCCGCTAAAGGTTGGGATAAGGTTAATAATCGTTTATTGATAGACCCTGATGTGTTTGATGAAAGTTCTGACAAGTGGGTTCGAGAGGTAGACAGTGGGCAATCAAGTGCGCCAACTAGTTGGGAGTTATTTAAGCGGTTTAAAGAGCGTATAAGTATAAGGAAAGATGACTCCACTGGTTTAATCCAGTTATCAATTGAGTTTTATTCTCCTTACTTGGCTAAGGAGTGGGTGGGCTTGTTGGTTGAGGCTATCAATAAACATATCAAGCAGCAAGATAGGCTTGAGGCATTACGCAGTATCGAGTACCTCACTAGAAAGGTTAGCGAGACAGCTGTTTCTGATATGCAGTCGGTGTTTTATCAGTTAATTGAAGAGCAGACTAAGACTTTAATGCTTGCCGAAGTTAGTGAAGAATATGTCCTCAAAACAGTTAGCGAAGCAAAGGTTGCTGAAGAAAAGTCTAAACCCAAGCGAGCCTTAATAGTTATTTTGAGTGCAATGTTAGGGGGAATGTTTGCGACGGCGATTGTTCTTTTGCGTTTCGTTAAAAACCGTCGAAGTATAAATGGAGTTTAGGCTAGGGCTTGGATAGGCGATTTATGCTTATTATGCTTATTATGCTTATAGCCGTTTTTAGTTATGGTAGCACAAATATTTAGGCGGATATGTAGTTTGTTTCCCTTGCTATCTGTAAGGGCTCTTTCAGTATTCTTGCTATTTCTTTCTCAGATGATGTTGGCAAGGATATGTACTGCTCCCAGTGAATTTGGGACGTATGCTCTTTGGTTAACTTGCTTGAATATATTGGTTATATTTATAAAATTTGGCACAGACACTGGAGCGATACGTTTCTTAGCTGATTATAAAGGTAACTCTAAGAATCACTTGATTGGTCAATATAGATTATTTTCTTTAAATAGAATATTGCTTATTTCATTTCTGTTCTCAGTGTTTGTCGTATTTCATCATATCATAGGGAACCCTATAGAATTTCCTTTTGAAGAATCGATTCTATTTTACTTGGTCTTAGCGGGTTTTTTGTTGGCCCACTCTCAGTATCGAAGAGGCGAACTGCTTGGGGTTGGGCGGCCAATAATTTCGGAACTTAGTGAATCTATATTGAAGCCAGTATTATTGTTAGGCTGGGCACTATTGATAGACCTAAATAGTGCTTATATGGAATCTGAAGATTTGATTCGGGTGCATATTGTTGTCTTGGTCGTTACATCCATGGTTAGTCTCTTAATTAGCTCTCGGATAATACACAATTACCCGAAGCTGCTCAAAAAAGAGCTTAGTGCAGTAAAGCAAGATTGGGTTGTATCCACAAAAGGAATGGCTACTAACGTATTGATTAGGCAGTTAATAAAGTCTGCTGACATATTATTGTGTGCTGCTTTATTGGATACTACTCAGGTTGCCTTTTACGTTGTTGCTACGAGGTTAGCTGATTTGGTTGTGTTTGCACTGACTTCAGCAAATTTAATTTTTGCGCCCAAAATATCTCTCTTGTTTTCTAGAGGAAATAAGGCTGAGTTAAATACCCTGCTGAAGGAAGCATCTCAAACGGCATTTGTAATTGGGGGTTTATTGTTTCTTCTTTTAGTCTTTGCAGGGCAATATCTCTTGTCTTTGTACGGTACTGAATATGTAGAAGGGTATAGTGCATTAATTATTCTGTCGGTAGGGCAGTTGATTAACTCATACTTTGGTCCCTCAGGGTATCTTGCTTCAATGACGGGTAATCAAGACCAGTTGACAAAAGCTCTTTTGGCTTCTGGTGCTATAGCTATTGTGTCATATATTATTTTTATACCATTATTAGGCATAGAAGGTGCGGCACTATCCTCTATGCTAGGCACTATTAGTTGGAATATCTTAATTTATTTAAAAATGAGTCGATTGGAAGGGCTCAGATCAAAGGCGTTTTGAAATGACTGAATTGATACTTGTAGGCGGACAAAATTCTGAGAACCTTAAAAAAGGTGAAGCTTGGGGGGCCTATAAAGCAGGGATTATTGTTAGATTAAATATAGATAGTGGTGCTACTGAGGTTTTGGTCGAGGACTC
>NZ_LWGJ01001019.1:0-15628 GCF_001635845.1 Oleiphilus sp. HI0132
CGTTAGGCAAAAAATAGACTTCAACATCGAGGTATAATTGAATGGAATCAACACTAAAATACATCTTGTATGCACTAGCTTTAGTCGTCGCAATAACTGGGTTAAATGTCTTATTTGGTGGTGCTTCCGCAATTCCGGGTTCAACCGGAGGTGCAGAAGCAACAGTGGATAACGAATTAAGATTTTTCTCTGTTTTCTGGTTAGCTTATGGGGCCTTTTGCTTTTGGGTCGCTCAAAATATTCAGGCTCAATATAAGTTCATTCCATCTATTGCTTTGGTATTTTTTATTGGTGGGCTTGGCCGTTTAATTTCAATATTGTCCGTAGGACCTCCAGCTAGTGTTCTAATTCCGGCGATGATTTTAGAGTTTGTTATCCCAATAGCTATCTATGGTATTTACTGGAAAAAATATATTAAAAACATAACCAAGCAATCTTGTGGAACTCCGTGAGCTTTAATAAGGAAATTCATGCCAAAATTCGAAATGGAAATATCGTTGCCAGTTTGCCCCGAAAATTTATCGGCAGACCTATTGGTCATGTCGGGGGTTAATTACGAGTTATCTCCCATATTAAAAATGTCGGCCCCTCAACAATGGCCGGCAAAACCAATATCTGAGTGGCCAGTAAATGACGATATATTTTCGAGCATAATCTTATTATTTGGGTTCATCCCGGTTGATTTACACCGATTTAAATTTAGATCGGTCAATAGCATGGGTTTTATCGAATCATCAAAAACTATGCTCAATAATGTGTGGTCACATGAGCAAACTATTTCAGCTGATGGTTCAGGGGCAAAAATAAGAGATGTCGTTTATTTCAAAAGTAAATTAGGCTTTTTAGGTTATTTATTTAAACCAGTATTTCAATCAATATTTGCTCATCGTCATAAACGGTTAAAATCAAAGTATGCAAAAAGCAGCTAACAAGGCCTCATAGGGGCATCGTTAAGTTTCCTAAGAGGGGGTTTTCAACTAAGCTAGTAACTGGAATTTTTCTACACTGATGATCAAGGGGCAGATATGAAGTTGTCAGTAAATCAGTTCTTATTGTTCATAATTGCTTTACTTTGTGTACAGTTGGCGTGGGCAAATGAAGCAATAGACATTGTCACAGATCCATGGCCTCCATTTGCCTATGAAGAAGATAATAAAGTGGTGGGAACCGACGTAGAAGTTGCGTTATCAGTATTTCAGAAGCTTGGCGTAACAGCTAATATTCGATTATTGCCATGAAAACGCTGCTTGGGTTTAGTTAAAAACAAAAAAGCTGACGCAATACTAGCCGCTTCTATAACTGAAGAAAGAAAGGAATTCCTACACTTTCCTAGTGAGCCAGTGTCTAAAGGCGTTACTGTATTTTTTAAGAAAGCAACAAACTCTATTTCTTCTATTGACTTAAATAACCCTAAAAACCTGCGTGTGGGGGCAATTCTTGGCTATAAATATTGTGATGAGTTAGACAATTCTCACCTATTAGAGAATGCATCGCGAGTACCGACTTTGGAACAAAGCTTGAATATGCTGTTACTGGGTCGCATCGATTTAGCAATAGGTGTCGAGCTAGTTGGCTTTCATAAAGCTCGGGAGATGGTTATTTTGGATCAATTAACTATCGTTGGGAGTAAGCGTTATTGCCCTGGCGGAAATTATTTAGCTTTTGCGAAGAAGCCAGGGCTTGAAGAGCTGTCATTGAGATTCAGTGAGGAGCTGACGAAGTTCAAGACAACTGATGAATATAAACAAATTCTAGCCAAATATGGAAAACTTCAGTAAGAGTTTAACCAAGCGCCCTACCGAACTCGCCTTCGGTTAACGCAGCGTTAGACAATCTTTATAGGGAAATATATCAATTGATCAAAAACACCATCTTTATTTTATCTCTAACACTGCTGTTCGGCTGTGCAACCACAAGTCAAGAAAGGCTCGCTCGGGCAAAAACTTATGAGGAAAGATCTGAGCGCGCTAATCAACAAGCTTCTAAAATTGGAAGTCTCCCTGGTACTCCAGATAATATTGAGTCGATGGAAAGAGCTTATGAAGAATCAGCTTATTACAGAGAAAAAGCACATGATACGAAGTACAAAAATACATGGGCTGAATTGATTGTTGGGGTCATTGCCCTTCTCATTGGAATCGCAACAAAATAAACATAACCAGACCAAGCAACAGGTTCTTTATGAAACTAAAAACAATTACTTTACTCTTAGCAAGCCACTTATCTATAGGCGCATTGGGTATCGGTTTGGGGATATATATCCTGCCAATTCTAACGGCACCGACTGCGCCTTCAGAGTCAATGATCTCAGAGATTTCTTCGCAAGCGCGATATACCGGGAAGTTTAAAAGAGACCTAGAGGATAGCGACACCTTTCACTGGGGCGAAGGCATCGTTTCGCTTAACACTGAGTACATTTCTTTAGCTGGCCAACTGGCTCCCGGGCCAGACTATAAGCTTTATCTTTCTAAAGAGTTCGTAGAAACCGAGCTTGATTTTCAGCGCTTGAAGTCGTCAATGCTTCAAGTTGGTGACGTGACAACCTTCGAAAACTTTGTCGTCAAAGTGCCTCAGGGCACCAATATAGCTGACTTTAGCTCAGTCATTGTTTGGTGTGAGGCCTTTGGTGAGTTTATTACGGCAGCCAAATATCAGTAAATGAGTTCAACGAACAGACTCTGCAATTAAAATATTTGATTCGCCCAAACGGTTAAACCCGATGCGACACTGCCGAAGTGGTCGCCATCAAGCACCTCGATGTCACCAAATTTATTGTGAATTGCTTTACGAATAACAGGGGACTGACCCGATCCCCCCGTTATAAAAATTAGATCGGGTTGTGTTTGCGCTTGTGTAATCGCTTCTTCCATCAAGCTCAGCATTTTCATCAAGGGTCGGTCAATTGCTTCAGCAAACTGCTCTAGCTTTACGTCTTGACTCAGCCCATCTTCGATAAACTCAAGTGAGCTTGAAACGCTATCTGCTGAGGATAAGGCGATTTTGCATTGCTCTGCGCTGCGAACAAGCTGATGTTGCTGCTGATTATTTCGCATTGAGATAAAGCGTTTGATCAAGTCTGGCTCAACACAATCGCGTAGTAGCTGTTCAATATCCAAGCCTGTATTAAGTTCATTAAACCGTGTCTGAGCCGATACATCGTTAGTGCTCACTGCGTCCCAGAAAAGCTGGGTGGGAACAGGAAGACCGCTTTTGGTTTTTGACAACATGCCCAGAAGTGGCATGAGGTGCTTTCCTGCCAGCTGAATATCAAGATCGTTCCCCCCTACTCGCTCACCGCTATGCCCTAGAAAATCTTTTGATCGATCGCTCTTATCTCGGTAAGAAGGCCCCATTCTAACCATGGCACAGTCGCTCGTTCCACCACCGATATCGACAACTAAAACCGTTTTATCTGCATCGAGTGAACGTTCAAAACTCAGGCCTGCGGCAATAGGCTCAAATAAAAACTCAACATCTTTAAAACCAGCACGTTTTGCTGAGGTTTGCAGAATTTCCAAGGCCTGACGGTTACTCTGCTCGGCGTCCAAACCTTGGAAGTTTACAGGGCGACCAATCACAGTATGCGATATCGTATCGCCAAGTGTCTGTTCCGCACGCGCTTTAATAGATTGCATCATTGCCGTAACGATATCTTCAAATAGAAAAACCGCTTCTGGACGAAGTCCGCTGGCACCCAGAAAAGACTTCGGGGACTTTACAAAGTAGCCTTCTCCCGGCCATTGTAAATACTCTTCAAAGGCTTCATGGCCGACATAGACTATTCTTTCGTCTGAACCAAAACCTTGCTCCCGGCGAACATGTTGAGCACGAGCTAAGTGGTTACTGCGCAGGTCGATATAGTCTGACTTAAGCTCATCAGTGGCAATAGACAAGCCGACACTTTCACTAATCAGTTCCCGGTCTAAAGCATACAAAGTCGACGGCATAAAGCGCTTGCCTTGCTCTAGCTCGAGCAAACGGACGCTATTCAAATTACTATCGTGAATACCTATTGCACAGTTTGAGGTTCCAAAGTCAAAACCCGAAATCATTCCACTACCACCTTTAATACCACTAGAAGAAGGACAAATAAAAAGGGCGCGAAAATTAACATAAGCTTCACGGCTTAGCCAGTTAAATATGGCAGGCTGTCTTTTACCTAATTGCTGAATGTATCGACTCCCTAGAAGTTATAGGTAGGGCATTGAAGTCCTACCCAAGACTTTATAAGCTACTCTCATAAAGTCGCTCTATCTAGGCACAGTAAGACTGCCTAACCGGGTATTAGTTTATGCAACAATTTTCAAGCAGTGCCGACGAGAAGATAGCCCTCGAACATGAAGCTGCCAAGCTTTTTATGCGTCACTATGAAAGGCTACACGGTCAAGAAATTCGGCATATTTGGCACAACAAACCAAATAAGCCAGATGTATCCTGCGAGTTGGAAGGCCTTCGACTCGATTTGGAAATTGCGCACCTATACGGCTCTGAAGCCGAAGCAATGGCGATATTGAAACGTGACCTGACGGATAAAACACGTGAAGCACTGCGCGAGCAGGCTAACTGTTCCAACGTGCATGAGCGTCTGCTTAGCGCTCTGAATAGAATACTGATGAACAAAGCCCAAAAGCACTACAAGTCCCAACGCGTATGGCTGATCATTCGAAATGCACACCCCGCATGGACATCAGAAGAAATCATCGCCTTAAGAGACAAAATCCATGTTCCTGAAGGGCACCCTTTCGAGCAGATTTGGATTGTTGCAGACTATCAAGCGCAGAGCGGGATTGTTCAGCTATTCCCTTCTATACATAAAAATTATTGCTAACGCCTTTATTTCGAGCCGTTACAGCTAAATATTGGAAGTCGAGTGTTTCAAACACCTAGACATATTTGTGTAAGGTTCTTTCTAAATCTTCTCTTATAATTGGTTTACTCACATAATCTGTCATGCCGGCCGCCAGGCACTTCTCCCTGTCACCTTTCATTGCGTTGGCCGTTAACGCCAGAATTGGGACATTTTTATACGCCTCGCCGCCTAAGCCTTCGCGGATATTCTTACTTGCTTCATAGCCATCCATTTCAGGCATCTGGCAATCCATTAACACCAGGTCATATATTTTATCGCTACTGTTTAAAGTAGCCAAAGCTTCTACACCATTGCCAGCCACGTCGATGTGATACCCCATATGGGACAGCAATTCTTTGGCAACCAGCTGGTTAATTTCATTATCTTCAACTAATAATATCTGCACCGCATGAGGTTTAATGCCCGAACCCTCTGACTCACCTTTCAGGGAAACTTCCGGTGCCTCAGCAACACCCAGATTAAGTCCAAATCGAAATGTGCTGCCTTTGCCAGGTGTACTTTCTACCCATACACCTCCCTTCATCAACTCACTCAACTGTTTAACAATCGCAAGCCCGAGACCCGTGCCACCGTACTTTCTGGTTGTGCTTGAGTCTGCTTGGGTAAAAGGGTTAAAGAGCTGTTCAAGCTTCTCGGCTTCAACACCAATACCCGAGTCAACAATGGCACAACGCAATATCTTTCTGTCCTTCTGCTGCACCAAACTAGCCTTAATTGTAATACTACCTTCTGAGGTAAACTTAATCGCATTACCAACTAAGTTGTTAAGAATCTGACGGATTCTTCCTGCATCTGCTTTAACCCACGCTTGCTCGAAGCCTTCCAAGTGCAATTCGAGTTTTAAGTCCTTGGCTTCTATATCGAAGCGCACCGAATCGACAAAAGATTCGAATAATTCCCTTAAATCTATCGCACCTTCATCAAGTACAAGGTGCCCTGCATCAACCTTGGAAAAATCGAGAATGTCGTCGAGTAAAGAAAGCAAAGAGCTTGCACTCTTCTTAGCAATTGCCACCTTTTGCGATGAAGAGTCATCTAGGCTTTCTGTATCCAATACGCTCAGCATCCCTAGCACACCATTCATAGGCGTACGAATTTCATGGCTCATATTGGCTAGAAAGACACTTTTTGAATGCGCTGCCTGTTCTGCTTTTTCCTTCGCTTCTTTTAACTCCAGCTCGGCTTTTACCTTTTTATCAACATCTTGAAATGAGCCAAATAAGCGTACACACTTGCCGTCTTTAAATTCTGACTGGCCAAGTGCAGAAACCCAGATTTCATTGCCTTTAGCTGTCACCAGCTGCAGCTCTTCTTGCCAAGCAATGCCTTCTTCAATACCTTTGTTCACCGCGGCGGTAATTAGCTCTCTACTTCTACCTTCTTTATAAAAATTGATCGCTGTAGAGACATCAGGTTCAAAGCCTTCGGGTACTTCGTGAATTTCTTTTGTCATGAGTGACCAGTAAAGCCGGTCTTCCAGCATGTCCCACTCCCATGCACCAATTCTGGCCTGCTGACTCATCGACTCCAGTAAAGTCTTCTGACGTGCTAAATCTTCTGCAACAAGCTGTTTGCTCAGTTCATTACCTATCCATTGGGCAAATAAACGAATGAGTTCAAATTCGTCATCACTAAAGGGTCTGGCATGTGCTTCAGGACCAGAAAAGTTTAGCGTACCAAAGCGTTCACCTGACACGATTAGCGGCACACCAATATAACTTTCCAGGCCAAAAGCCTCGTAGCAAGGATGCGTATTAATGCAGCTTTTCTCTACATGATCAAAGCCTGTTGGTCCATTGGCATTAAGGGTGTGGATACAGTAAGTAATGCCCAGTTCAAATTCATCACCAGGTTTTACTTCACCATTCGGAGTGTCGGAATACTTAACGACATATCGCTGATTATGAATATGACTGACCAAAGCCAAAGGTAACTCGAAAGTCTGCTTTCCCAAGGCCAAAACTCGCTGGATTTTTTCTTCAACTGATAATTCACTGTCGGCAGTAATGAGGTGCAAACGACGAAGTGTATTAATTGCTTTGTTGTTTTCCGTCAGGTCATTCATAAAGACGAAAAAGCCAACAACATTACCTTCTCTAATTTGCGGAAGGTAGGTTGCTTGTCTGTAGATCATGCCGGTTCTAAGGTCTAGCTCAATGTCTTTATCTAATCGAACTTCTTCCCCGCTAAGCACTCTTGCCAAGTAGGGAGATAGCTGAGCACAAGCCTTCTCACCAATCACTTCAACCAGCGGTTTATCTTCTACCTCTTCTATAGATAGATGAAATGATTTGGCATAGCGAGAGCTTGCCTTACGATAGTTAAGGTCGGCATCGAGATAAGCCCATGCAAGAGAAAGGTTTTCGGCGACCTTTGCCAGCATCGGGTCGATTTCAAAGTGAGACATGTACGGCTCCTGAGCATTGATATCAAGAGTATAGATGCTACTCCCGCAGAAAGTAGCTGAAATATGGAAAAGCTAGCTGACTCTGGGCGCTAAACCTTCCAGGCTAAGACCTCTAGCCGACTTTAAGTGGGAATATTGCGCCAAAAACAACTCAGCGGTTGCCACGGCATCAAACATTGCATTGTGCTGAAAAGCAGCGGGTAAACCATAGCGGTCCCTACAAGATGCTAGCTGCAAAGGCGCACTTTGACCACTTCGCGCCAAGCGCCCTTGCTCTATCTGCATGGTATCGATATAAGAAAACAGCAATGGGCAAGCAAAGCAGTTGAATGCCGCACGTTGAATAAAGGCGATATCGAGTACAGCATGATGAAACACCAATACTGCACCTTCTGCATGCTTAGCTAACAAGCCCAAAGCCATCGACACACTCGAGGCACCGGCCAATCGCTGATCGCATAAGCCATGTATCTGAATGCTTTCTCCTACCGTTTGCTTGGAGTGCACCAGCAGATGTTTTCGTGTTGCGTAATCAATCCGGCCATTTTTTACACGCACCCAACCTAAGCTCAGCAATTCATTCGACTTCGGGTCCAAACCACTCATTTCACAATCGACTACCAGAAAGTCTTGATCTATCACCTTCGTCCCCCCCGACAAGGAAGGCTGGGCATAAAGCTCTGCGATCGGCGTTCGCTGTGCCTGGCGATACCAATTCCGTTTTTTTAACCAGTATTGAAGCTTATATAGAACCATGAGCAAACCGCATTTTTAACAAGCGCTGACTTTCAGCAACAACCGAAAACGCACTTTTAAGCTGATGCCTCAACAAAGGAGATAACTCATCCGGGTTTAAGTGGTTTGTCGCTGGCTGCGACAGCATCATTGCCCTACTCTGACTATCCAAACGCAAACGAGCAATAAACTCATGAGCATCTCTTAGGTTGCTCGCTTCGGAGGCAGAGAGTACTTTTGCACTTTCCAAAGCTTGTAGCCGGTTACTGGTATTTACCTCTTCAATTCCTTTCATCAAGCAGTACAAACGAACCAGGGCAACAATCGGCACGGTGCCCCGTAGTTTTAGATCCAATACCGGGTTGTGATTGCCATCTTTCTCTAGCACAAAGGTTTTGAAAAAGCCTAAAGGCGGTGAGGTCTGAAGCGCATTTTCTGACATACATGCCTGAAAGATGGTGTTCTTTTGAGCCTCCTCCAATACCAAGTTACTTAAAGACTTCGTCAGCTCACGCTTGCCAGCAACGTGGCGAATATCATAAAAAATACTGGCATGCATTAGCGCCTTGGGTTCAGGCTGACGGATCCAGCGAGTAAAGTACTGCTTCCAAACCTCTAAAGGCTGACGCCATTTATCAGTCTGCGCCATCACCTCTCCCGGGCAATATTTCAAACCTGATTTGTCCAGGCCTTCATTTACGAATTCAGCAAAGCGTTTAAAGTAATCTTCCATTTCCTGTGTTGCAGCATCATCGAGAATCATACCGTTATCTTGATCTGAGCCAAGCATCTGATCTTGTCTAGCCTGTGAGCCAAATACCACCCAGGCGTATTCGCATGGTTCATCTCCAAAAGTCTGTCGAGCAAGGACAATCAGCTGACGAGTTATGCTATCGGTGATCGAGGTAATGATCCGGCCAATCTCATCGGCTCTAACATTGGCGCGAATAAGCTTGCAGGTCAGTTCAGGCAACTGTTTACTGAGTGAATAAAGCGTATCCCGGTTACTGGCTCGGTTAATTGCCTGAATCATATAAACCGGTTCACTATTCTGAGCACGGATAAAGTCATTCAGCGTAATAATTCCAACCGGTTTCGCATTCTCGACAACGGGAAGATGATGGATATTCGCTGTCATCATAGACAGCTGTGTTTCATACACTGTTTGATCGGCTTTTATCGTTCTCAGGCTTGTACTCATTACTTCAGAAACCGGAAGCTGAGGGTCGATTCCTTTAGCTAAAACACGAGAGCGAAGGTCTCTGTCCGTCAATATCCCACACAATTCCCCCTCATCCACAAGCAAGATAGAACTCACTTTTGCGTCGGACATCTGCAAGGCAGCTTCTTGAATACTGGTCTCTTTCGATGCACACAAAGGCGACTTAACCATCAACTCCGACACCAGCTGGTTGAGTCGGTAATCTCTATACGCCGTGGCGTCATGACTCCCCTGTTCAGTGATCTGCAAAGACTTATCAGACCCGCGGGAGAAAAACAGAGCAAAGGTATCGTTCTCGGTCGACAATCTGTCTATCAAACTTTTTGGGAGGCAATAAACCAGGCTGTCTTCGAGGTAAGTTAATTGAGTTGTGGTGGCGTCAGCCGTTTGTTCACCGCCAACACCATAGATATCACCGCTACTTAAGCGGTCTAGAAATAGACCTTGAGCGTCTTTGAGCTCGACGCTGCCTGAACGTAGTAAGTAAAGTGTTTCATCAAGGCCTTGTTGTTGTATCTCGGTGCCTGCTTTCTCATAGCAAATAGATAACTTCTTCAGGCACAGCTCTAGCGCAGCATCCCCTAACGCACTAAAAGGCGGGCACTGTGATAGAAATTGTTTCTTATCATCTAGCTCCATAAACTTATGACCCTGTATTCAAACGGCGCAAGCCTCTACCAATCATCTCTGGGAAAAATCGTGTCATACTGGAAAAACGTTGTTTCTGTGCTGCCATAAAATGTGGTCGAATTTGCTAACATCGCCACTCGCAATTCATTCTTATCGTCAATTGGGCCTTGTAGTGAGATAGCCCACTGCTCTCCCGCATCATCTGATTTTTCTAACATTAGCGGCTGCGCATCTTTATTTTGTTCACCAACCAAAGCAATTTGTGCTCCCTGTAAAGGGTGATTTGATCGCGCTTTTAGAACTGGCTGACTACCGTCTGTTTGTACCAGCTGAAACTTAACTTCTAGATCGCCATTTCTAAAGGTACATTGACCACTCTGATAACGACAGTTAGACCTGGCCACCATGGCATAACTTTCACCCTGTGCAGCCGTTTCAGGAATATCCGAAACAATATAGTCCGTCGCAAAATAGCTCACAATCGCGAGCAAGGGGGCAACCACCATCGCTGTCGTCACATGCTTGTTTTTAAACATTTTTTATTCTCCATTTATCATTGAGTGAAGGAAAAAGAGGGAAGCCTATACTGCAGACTTCCCAAAAATTCTTAGCGCAGTAACACGACCAACGCTAAGAGGCCACAATATCAATTTCCATTCACTAACTTAGTGCGCCTGCGCTTCACCAGCGCCAGCCGGTACACGGATATGTTCAACCAAGTCTTGAACATGCTGTGGAGGCTCAACCGTCAATTTCGACACAGCAAAGGCAACGGTAAAGTTAACCACGGCACCGATAGCACCAAAGGCATTCGGCTCGATTCCCAAGAACCAGTTAGCTGGCATATCACCTAAGAAAGACGTACTGGCCACAAACATGATTCCCTTGTGTTGGAAGACGTAAAGCAGTGTCACACCAATACCCGAGATCATACCTGCGATTGCACCTTCCTTGGTCACCTTCTTGCTAAAGATACCCATCATTAAGACCGGGAAGATCGAAGAGGCTGCCAAGCCAAAGGCTAAGGCGACGGTACCCGCGGCAAAGTCTGGCGGGTTAAAGCCGAGATAGCCTGCAAAGGCAATGGCTCCTGCCATGGCAACCCTACTCGCCATGAGTTCATTCTTTTCTGAAATGTCAGGCCTAAAGACACCCTTGAGTAAGTCATGTGATATTGCCGAGGCAATAGCCAGCAATAAGCCTGCAGCGGTCGAGAGTGCGGCAGCCAAACCACCCGCTGCAACTAAGGCAATAACCCAATTAGGCAACTGAGCGATTTCAGGGTTAGCAAGAACCATAATGTCACGATCCACTTTCACCATTTCATTTGTTTCTTTGTTAGACGTGTATTGAACCTTGCCATCCCCATTCTTGTCTTCAAACTTCAACAAGCCTGTTGTTTCCCACTTTTTGAACCAATCAGGACGCTCGTCATAAACAAGGTGCTCGCCTTTAGCAGGTTCAATAGTATTCATTAGGTTC
Organism: Oleiphilus sp. HI0132; assembly: GCF_001635845.1. NCBI lineage: Bacteria > Pseudomonadati > Pseudomonadota > Gammaproteobacteria > Oceanospirillales > Oleiphilaceae > Oleiphilus > Oleiphilus sp. HI0132. The sequence continues at coordinate 11,347 of NZ_LWGJ01001019.1, forward strand.
AAGCGTGCCATCGCTGCCACAGCAGGTGCTGTAGTGTATAGAATGGTGATAAAAACTAATGCCCAACCAGCAGACGTTCGCGCATCCTTCACTTTAGGAACCGTAAAGAAGCGGATAATCACGTGTGGCAAACCTGCCGTACCAATCATCAACGACATGGTATAAACAAACATATTAGTGGTACTGAGCCGCGCCTGGGTCGTGTATTCAGCAAAGCCCAGTTCCGAGACAACTTGGTCTAGCCGGTCAAGCAAGAAGGTTTCACTGCCCACCATAGTACTGCCCAATCCAAGCTGTGGAATCGGATTTCCGGTTAGGTGTAAAGAAATAAAGACAGCCGGAATCGTGTAAGCAAATATCAATACGCAATATTGAACAATCTGCGTATAGGTAATGCCCTTCATTCCGCCCATGACGGCGTAGAAAAAAACAATGCACATACCGGTTAACAAGCCTGTTCCGTAATCCACTTCAAGGAAGCGGGAGAAAGCGACACCGATACCTTTCATCTGGCCGATAACATAGGTTACCGAAGCCACGATCAAACAAACCACTGCCACAATACGAGCAGTTCTAGAGTAGAAACGGTCGCCAATAAACTCTGGTACGGTAAACTTACCAAACTTTCTGAGGTAAGGTGCCAAGCACATTGCCAGCAATACATAACCACCTGTCCAGCCCATTAAGAAGACCGAACCGCCATAGCCATAAAAAGCAATTAAACCCGCCATTGAGATAAACGAAGCGGCAGACATCCAGTCAGCAGCGGTTGCCATTCCATTTGCAACGGGGTGAACACCACCACCGGCCACATAGAATTCTTTGGTAGACCCGGCACGCGCCCAGATGGCTATGCCAATATACATAGCAAATGTAATACCCACCACGATATAAGTTAAGGTTTGCAGTTCCATATCAGCCTCCTATTCTTCTACGTTAAATTCGCGGTCAAGTGCCGCCATTTTTTTTGCGTAATAAAAGACCAACACAACAAAGCTATACATCGAGCCCTGTTGAGCAAACCAGAAGCCCAATTTATAGCCGCCAATTTGAATCTGATTCAGTACATCGACCAGTAGGATTCCGCATACAAACGATACGACAAACCAAATGCATAACAGCTTTAGCATGAGTTTGATATTGTATTGCCAGTACGCAGATGCTTGCTCATTATTATTTTCTTGCATGACACATCTCCGCTTAGTTGAACCTTACATTTAAGGCTAAAGTAGACTGTCGGAGAATCACGATCTTTCGGTAAACCGTTACCCGATCGCAATTCTCCGACAGCCTCCAGGTCTTCTTTTATTTCCAGAAGCCAAGGCCAATCTAGCAAGTAATTTAGGAGAAGGGACCAAGACTTTGGTCTAAGTTACGACTAAAGTAGTAGACCTTATAATATGAAAAATGCGATACAGCACTGGTTTTTATTCACCGGTAGTCAGCAAGCTGTATATACATAGCGAATACTCAAGAAATAATAATTAAATGAAGAGGTCATCGTGTCAGCCAGCATAGTGTTTACTGCCATCATCGCTTATACCGCTCTGTTATTCTGCATTGCAAGACAAGGCGACCAAACACGCTTCTCTGAAGACTCCTGGTCTCGCCATCCTTATGTCTATGCCTTGGCCTTGGGCGTGTACTGCACATCTTGGACTTTTTATGGTTTAGTCGGAACAGCTTCAACTTCTACCTGGGATTTCCTGCCAATTTTGCTTGGCCCGATACTGCTGTTTACACTAGGGTGGCCAATCTTGAATAAGATTTTTCTAATTTGTCGGCAAGAGCATATTCATAGTATTGCCGACTTTTTAGCCTCCCGTTACGGCAAGCGCCAAGGCATTGCTGCGACCACGACCCTGGTGATTTTACTGGCGACAGTACCGTATATTTCTTTACAGCTAAAAGCAGTTTCAGACACCTTGTCTTTGATCATCGATACCCATCAGGTCGGTAATCAGGATGTCACCCTGCTGATCGCCTTCAGCATGATAGGCTTTGCTTTGTTGTTCGGTTCCCGGCAGCTTGATGTCTCTGGCTATCATGCAGGTTTGGTTAGTGCTGTGGCCTTTGAGTCCCTGATCAAACTAGTGGCTTTATTTTTTGTCACGGGTTTTGCACTCTATTGGATGAGCGGCGTTTCACCAGAGCAAATTGAATTAAGTAAGCAAGACTTAAATACTATCGCGGTCAGTGACTCAATTGACCTGCGCTTTTTTGTTGAAATGTTTCTTTCGGCGTGCGCTATTTTTTGCCTGCCTAGAATGTTCCATATAGCCTTTGTCGAGTGCCAATCAGAAAATCACTTGCGCACCGCCAGGTATGTCTTTCCTATTTACCTGACACTCATCGGTTTGTGTATCTACTTTATCGCTCAGGCAGGAAACCTGATGTTTGCAGATGGGCAAGTCTCGGCAGATACCTATGTCATCTCAATCCCATTGGCTCAAGAGCAGCAAACACTTTCTTTAATTGCCTTTCTGGGTGGCTTTTCTGCGGCAACCGCAATGATCATCGTGGCAACCGTCACCTTAAGCCAAATGCTAAGCAACGACGTTATTCTACCAATCATTATGCGTCGTCAAAAAGGGGCGAATCGTTTTAAAGACTACACACAATCGCTTATTTTTGCGCGCCGATTGACTGTGGTTCTGGTCGTTATTTTTGCTTATCTCTATCAGGTCGTTTTTGCTGAAAATGCAGCCTTGACCAGTATCGGCCTGACAGCTTTTGCATTAGCTGTTCAACTGGCACCGGCTATTATTTTTGGGCTATATTGGACGCGAAGTAATGCCACGGGAATCTATGCCGGGCTGGCAGCAGGACTGATCACTTGGGCCTACACCTTAATGCTGCCGCTACTGGTTGATACCGGCATGGTATCAACAGATTTACTTTCGCAAGGCCCTCTGGGTGTAAAATGGTTGCGCCCGGAGTTTCTCTTTGGTTTAAGCTTTAGCGATGAATTCAGTCGAGGTGTGGTTCTAAGCTTACTCGCCAATATCCTCACCACTATCGTCGTTTCACGTCAAAACAGAACAACTTTATCAGACCGAATTCAAGCCCTGGCTTTTACTAACCAGTCCCAAAAACGTGCCTCGGAATACCAAAATTATGACGATATTAGCACCTTCGACCTGCGCTCACTTTTGGAACAGTTTGTTGGCAGCAGCATCACTAACAAACTCTTTGGTGAATACGACCATACCAGCGGTAATACAGCCGACGCTCGACTGATCAAAAAAGCCCAACAATCCTTATCTGGCATTGTTGGCGTTGCCTCCTCTCAGGCCATGATAGAAAGCCTAAGGAGTGGTCAGAAGCTGGCGGTAGAAGAAGTCGTTAATATCTTTGAAGAAACGACCCGAGCACTGCGTTTCAATCAGGATATTTTATTCGCGTCCTTCGATAATATTTCTTCGGGCATTAGCGTCGTCAACGGAGACCTCAATATGGTTGCCTGGAATCGTCGCTATGAAGAAATGTTTAACTATCCCCAAGGCATGCTGCAAATCGGAATTGCAGTTTCTGACTTGGTTCGCTTCAATGCTGAGCGCGGACTATTGGGGCCTGGGGCCATTGACGAGCATGTTCAACGACGTCTTAAACATTTGATGCAAGGAAAGCCTTATCGTGTTGTACGCAAGCATCATAACGGCCACGTTATCGAGATAAAGGGCAACCCTCTTCCCGATGGAGGCTATGTCACCACTTATGACGATATCACCGACTTTATGGCCGCTCAGGATGAACTCGAACAAAACAATCTTTACTTGGAGCAACGCGTGCAAAGCCGTACCGCTCAGATTGAATCTATCAATCAGGATTTACGTAAAGAGATTGAACTGAGAAAAGAAGTTGAAGAGCAATTGCTAAAGGCCAAAGCCGTGGCAGAAGAAGCGAATACCACTAAATCGCGCTTTCTGGCCCTAGCCAGCCATGATATTTTACAACCAATCAACGCCGCTCAGCTCTATGCCAATACCTTGCTAGATGTAAAAGAAGACCGTCGAGACATGAGCACTATCGTGCAAATTCGGGATGCGATTCTAAGCGCCGAAAGTATCATTTCCTCACTACTCGAAATAGCACGACTGGATACCGGCTCCCTGTCGCCACAACTCAGCCGATTCAAATTAGACGATATCCTTCAACCCCTGGTAAATGAATTTAAAGTATTGGTTAAGGACGAGGTTGAACTACATTTCGTACCCAGTTCACTGGTGGTAGAGTCCGATAAAAAATATCTGCGACGAATCCTGCAAAACTTCTTTTCTAA
>NZ_LWGJ01001020.1:0-16031 GCF_001635845.1 Oleiphilus sp. HI0132
AGCACATGACACACATCAATCGCTTGGCAACTATCCCTCAGCTAAGCCAAAGTTCCCCGAACTAAGCAGCAGCTTTTGTCTGTTGGGTTTTATTTCTTTGAGCAATGATAAACAAAGGCTTAGAAAGACAAGCCAGTTTGCAACCATATGCGACGAGTATCTTCGCCCAAGGCATCTGCATTATAGTCAGCATATTTAGCTGTAAAACTAAGCTCATGAAACTTGAGCTTTACCTCAGCTTGCAGCTCTGTGCCGATTGATGATTCAGCGCCAGGAGCCTTATCAAATTCATAGTCATGATGAGCTAGCCCGATAGAAAAATCATCTGAGCAGCGGTATGAAACACCAAATACTGTATCGATAATTCCACCTGTAACATTCCCCAAGGCTTGATCCACAGCTTGGCCGGTATAACCCTGGTATTCATGCATACTAGCTAAAGGAGTGACAAAGCTAGCACTGCCATCGGCACCAAGTCTTTCACGGGCGATTGTAAAGCCTCCACCCTGATAGCCCGCGACAAGCTGCATTCGACTATAGCTGGCTCTGTAATTAATAGGGTTCTGGCCCTTGTCACCCTGAGTAGCAAACTCAAACAAGTAGGAAATTGAGAAATCTTCCCCTTCGCGGTTTCCTGATGAGTCTGCGATGCCATTGTTGCCGCCAACCATACCCGAAAAATAGATACCAGAGGTTTGCGTTTCCCAGCGTCTGTCGCGCTTATGATCAGAAATAGTTAAGTGGTAAAGCGATAAGTCATTTAACAAGAAGCCATTGTAACTCAGATTAAACAATCGCGCTTTCAAGTCGGCATCAGTATCTTGCGAGTACTTCGCGTAAGGCTGCTCGACCCGATCAAAGTTTACATAGGTAAACTTTGTATAGTTCAGGCTTTGGTTTGTGACACTCAAGCCCGTAAATACTTGTTCGTTTTGATACCAACTATCGCTACCAATCATACGCCCAGCATCAAGCTCAAAAGCCTGTCGACCAAAAGTGAACGATGTATTGGCAATGTCATAATTAAGCCAAACTTCACTTACTCGAGTTTCATCCGGTTCCCCGATTAAAACATCATCGAGCTGCCCGTTTGTACTCGAATTGTAATTTTCATCATTTGGAATCGCCGCTAGATCATCAAACTGGATAAACCCCGAAAAAAGCATATAACGCTGCGTCTGATAGCTTAGGCGCGAGCGGAGTGTCAGCGCTTGAGCACCTTGCTCAGAGGGTTCTGATTGGCGTGCATCTTCGTAGCGAAGGCGAAAGTCTAACTCTGCAGTACCTTCAGAGAGTGCATCTGCTATCGAGCTAGCATCGGCTAATTTCTGGTCATCTACATATTCGTAGGCATATAAAGAAGAGGAAAATGTAGCAGTGCAAATAAGAAAAGCGCGAGCTAGCGAATGACAGTACTTACCTAACACTTTTTGCGAAGACATATAAAGCTCTCTTATTGTTATCAATATAATTGCTAAAACGAATTTAACAGCTTTTTAGTATTATTGTCACGCCTATCCAGCAGCCTTATATTTAAGAAATTGAGCATCATATAAAAAGCCCCCAATATTGGAGGCTTAATTGATATAAATAACCGAATTACATTGGTTTTAAATAACCGTTTTCTTCGAGTTCCAGAAGAATTAAGTGCTGAAGAATCTTATCTTTTGTTGAATCTGGATGGTCTAAGCTCAGACGCTCAAGAAAAGGACGCGCTTCGTCTGCATCAACTTTATGAACAAAGGAACGAATAACCGCTTTGATCATTTGTCGTGGGTGCGCCATTAAGGCCTTCAAATCCTTCAAGCTCTTACCGAGTGCAATTTCCTCATCGGTAAAATCAGAGCCAAGCGGAAACGGTGGGAATAAACCTTTCTCACGAGCAGACTTAAGAATCCCAGCTAACTTCTCAGGATAGTTTTCTTTGTATTCTGCTGGTAATGTAAAGCTCTCGCGAACCTTACCTTTCGACTTCATATCTTCTAGTAATTCTTGCTGGAAGCGAGAATCAGCAACCTTAATCAACTCAATCGCGATTTGCTCGTCGGTCTTGCCGCGTAAATCGGCAATACCGTATTCCGTCACAATGATGTCTCTAAGGTGCCTTGGAATCGTGATATGGCCATAGTGTGGTGTAATGTTTGACTGCAGGTCTTTACCACTACCGCGTGTACTTCTAACGCACAATATTGATCTCGCATCAGGCAATGAATGAGCCATCGATACGAAGTTATATTGGCCACCTACACCACTCACAACCGTGCCATTTTCTAGGCCATCTGATACAACCGCACCACTCAGCGTCACCATCATGCCGGTGTTTATAAAGCGAGCGTGCTTACGCTGCGCAGATAGGAGCGGATGATTGTAGTCAAGCTGGTTGATATGACCGACACTCGACATACAGATCTTTTCATTTTCCTCTCGACTCATGTCGCGCAAAGCTTGATAAAAGTCTTGAGGCCCTAGATAGAAGCCACCATGCATATAGATACCACCCTTGAGGTTATCACCCAGGCATAGTTCACACACGGAGGCAAAGTTGGCTTGCTCTAACAAGTTAATCGAAAGTGTCGTTTCGCCTATTTTAAGACCATCCTCAGCCCACTGTACGGCATCAGAAAAAATGCCCCAGCGCTGTAGATAAATAAAGTCAGAATGAGTCAGCTGATGAGAAATAATCGACTCATTTAACAAGCACTCAAGTGTAGATGGTGAAACTGTTTCACCAATTTTCCCCTCATTAATCAAGCGCTGTAAATCAAGATCATCATAGACCTTACGCTTTACAATTCCGCTCTTGATTAGGTGCATGAAGCCGTTAACAAACATTTCACTGGAACCATACAAGCCTTTATCGAAGGCATCCACGCCACCATATTCGGAGATAAGTTTTTTATCGATATTCAGAGAGTCGACGACATGTTTATAGACGTCGTTATCGGTCTGGCGCAATTTGCATGCATAAACGATGGCATCACCTAATGAACCGATACCAATCTGCAATGTACCGCCATCTTTAATTAGAGTACTGGCATATAAGCCTGCCATATAGTCAGGGTTAGGAACCGACATATTTGGTGGCGCAAACAAACGAGTCTGATAGGCAGGACTATGAACCTGGAAGTCAAAATAATCATTCTCGACCATTGCACGGTTATACATAAACGGTAAATCGTCATGAACCTGAGCAATAGTGACGATCTTTTTCCCCTTCGCCCTCTCTTCTTCAATCAGAGGCATAATATCCAGGGTAACATCGGTATTACAGCTTAAGCTCAACTGTGGTCGGCCATCTATTTCTTTTTTAGCGACAATTTGTGCCAGCACATTGACGCCATTAATCATTAAGTCGCGCGATACAAAGGTATAGTTACTCGATACATAGTTTCGCTGCGCACTGGCAACGCTCTTCATAGCACCCGCTTTAAAGTAAAACTCCGAGACTTCGACATTCGGCGGCAAGGTGTTAGTCCTGACTGCCTTGGCATACTCTAACTCTTCGTAATCACCAAATAAGCGCTCGACAAATGGCACTAGAAACTTGGCTTCCATTTCACTTTTTGGTCTTGGCTTTTCTAGCGATAAAGCTGTAATGATCCGCAGATTAATACTCGGATCCTGCTGCGCCTTTCTGTAAAAAGCATTCGCCAACTGATTTGGTTTTCCCAAACCTAGAGGTAAACCCAAAACAATATTTTTACCAACCGTCTCTATCGTCCGCTCGACACAGCGTTCAACTTCACTAAATAATTCCATGAGTTCTCCAAACCGTTCTTGTTTTTTATATCCAGTACGAATTCGTCTACAGTAACAACACTTGAGCGCGCTAATCATGACATAAGTCAAACACTCACAAAAAATTATCAAGGGCTCCGACAAAAGCTCTGCCTTACGCTTCAAAAGCAATTGACGCTAATCATTTATTCTCTTGGCGAGAGTGGTTATGATGACGCCACATTAACATAAGGACCACACAATGATTTCTACCTTTAGTGAGCTTCTCACAGCCGCCCAAGAGCAAGACCAACCTCAACGCTTACTTTTTTTATTCGCCAAAGCCGAAGGTGAAGCAGGCAAAAAAAAAGGTGAACAGGAAGGCTCATTATCGCCTGTAATGTGCGTGGACAAGCTACCAGAAGAAATTGAGTCATTTGCTGCCTTGTCAGAAGAAGCAGACTCTATTTCAGATGAGTGGGACTTCATGTTTGTTGCTGGTTTGGCAGGACAAGACGGCGAAGCGCCGAGCCCTGATGATGCAGAACCTTACTTAAACCAAATGGCCAACAACCTGGATTCGGGGCAGGACTTGTCTCAATACGTGATATTTGACCGTAAAGAAAACCCGGTACTCATTCAGCCAGCTTAGTGCTTTCGTCACCAACAGAGCCACTCGCTAAAGCCAAAGCGCTCTAGCGAGTACTTCGACCTTTAGCTCCCCACACACCAATTAGCGTACCCTAATTCTAAGATCGCCCTATTGCTTGTCTCATAATAAGAAACTGTTCATGTTATTTATGATGACAGATAAGAAGCGGCCCGATAAGATAGATAAATCAAACAAAAACAAACTCATATAGAAGCCTGTATTCATGGATGTGATCACTCGACTAAACGTTTTCGTTGTAAGCATACTTTTTACCCTTGCTGTTCAGGCAAGCGAACCTTATAGCCCGCCAGGTAAGGAAAAAGTAGATCTTGTTCCTATCTTCATGTGTGTCTGGGACCCAATAGGTAAAGCGGGGCCGGTCGGACAAATTATGAAAGAAGCGACCATTCAAGCTTATAAGTGGGGCGTTGACCTTACTTTCGAAGTCTTCAGCGACGAACGCATAGCGATTGATGAGTTCAAACTTGGACGTTGCGATGCGGTGAATATGCTTGGCTTCAGAGCGCGTGAGTTTAACTCTTTTACTGGCAGTTTAGGCGCAATTGGCGCAATCCCAAGTTACAAGCATCTTGGCATTATTATCAAAAGCCTAAGCTCTCCTAAGGCGGCTCACCTAATGCGCATAGGAGAATTTGAAGTGCTCGGCATTGGCCCTGCTGGTGCAATATTTATGTTTACGCGCGACCGTAGCATTTTGCTTCCCAAAGACTTTGCTGGCAAACGCATGGCCGTTCTCGATGATGTTCCCGAATCTGAATACCTGTCACAAAAGCACGGTATTACACCCGTTAATTCAACCATTTTTAACTCAATCCTCAAGTTTAACAACGGTACGGTTGACCTGACTGCAGCGCCGGCAATTGTTTACGAGCCCTTCGAAATGCATAAAGGCTTAGAACCTGACGGTGGCATCTATAAAGACCCTTTCCTGTATATCACCATGCAGGTTATCGCACGTTGGGAAAAGTTCCCCGAAGGCTTTATTCAGAAGGCTCGGCTAAAAGCGGTTGAGGAATACTCAAAGTTTGTTAAGTTCCTTACGGACCCAGAAGCAACTATCCCCGAACACTATTGGATAGATATCCCCGAACATCTATACGATTACTGGGTGGAAGATTTTAGAGAGAGCCGTTTGGAGTTAGGTCGTCGCGGTATCTACGACCAAAAGACGCTTAAACTAATGAGGAAGGTCCGCTGCAAACTCGACCCTCAAGCGGCTGAATGCTCAGCAAGCAACCGCGAATAGAGAGCTAAGTATTTGACGCTAATCCCCTACATTCGCTATCGCTGTATGGGGGTCTTGGTGGATGATTATATCGGATTGCGGAAAAAACTCTTTTATCTTGTCATGTACCTCGTCAGCGAGGTCATGTGCAGCGAGTAATGTCATATTCCCATCCATTACAAGATGGAACTGAATGAATTTCGTCTGACCAGACTGACGTGTTCTTAGATCATGAATCTCTATGACGTTTTCATGTTCACAAGCCAAGCTTTCTATCTGATTAATTTCCTCATCAGGGAGTTCCCGGTCAAGCAACAACTGAATGGCTTCATAGCCGATTTCTATTGCACATTTTAGAATGTACAAGCCTATTAGTAAGGCAATAATAGGGTCTGAATACAACCAGCCCATATAATAAAGGGCCAAGCCTAACAAAATTCCAGCATTAGTTACTAAGTCTGCTGAATAGTGAAGAGAATCAGCCTTGACAGCAATCGAATTGGTTTTTCTAACGACATAACGCTGGTAAGCAACCAATACCAAAGTTAATGCCATCGAGAAGAGCATCACCCATGTGCCAATTTCAGGTGACTCGATCAGTTCAGGGTTAAAAATCCGCTCCACTGTATACATCAATAGAAATATCGCCGAGCTGCCAATAAATATTGCTTGCCCTAAGCCCGCTAGTGATTCAGCCTTACCATGCCCAAAACGATGCTCCTCATCCGCGGGCTCCAAGGCATAACGCACCGCAAACATATTGATTAGCGAAGCAGCCAAATCCAGTAACGAGTCTACTAGTGCGGCTAGCACCCCCATTGAACCCGTTACAATCCAAGCATATATTTTTAATATTAGTAAGGTAAATGCAACAGCGACAGAAGCCCTGGTTGCCCAAATAATAAGTTGTTCCGATTTTGTCCGCATAGTAATGTTCACTAAGATCTCTTAACAAAAGAATAGAGCTCCTATTTTACGGGCATCTATACTAAATAAAACCATTAATTAGCATCATCTAATTAAATATAAATTTTGAACTGTATCATTAACTTAAGCTTTTCGACGCCCTATCAGATGGAACCCGATATGCCTGAAACAAAACTTCCCAGTGAATTATTCCTCAGCCAGCAGGTAAGAGATATCGATAGTTCGGCTATCAACAGGCATGGAATCAAGGGCTTTTCGCTCATGAACAAAGCAGCGAAATTTAGCTTCAATATACTATTAGAACGATTCCCCAACTGCCAGAAAGTCACAGTATTATGCGGCAGTGGAAATAATGCCGGAGATGGCTATATTGTCGCTGCGCTAGCCAAAGCTTATGGAATTGCATGTAATGTCTACTTTCTTTCGCCTCCAGATAAACTTGTCGGTGATGCGCAAAGTGCATACCAGATGTGCTTAGCAGAAAACGTAAGCTGCGACCACTACTCAGACAAAAGTCTAGCATCAGAGACCGACAATCACATTATCGTCGACGCTCTATTAGGTACCGGTCTTAACTCCCCTGTCAGAGGCCTGTATGCTGACGCTATTGAAGCAGCAAATAAATCTACTGCCCCGATATTAGCGATTGATATTCCATCGGGCTTAAATGCCAATACGGGCAGTATAATGGGCACCGCAATCGAAGCCGACTGCACTGCGAGTTTTATTGCCCTAAAACTGGGCTTATTTACCGCTGAAGGTCAACACTATACTGGCGAACTATATTACGACGACCTGGAGGTGCCAGCCAAAATTATTAATGAGCAGACGCCTATCGCTCATTGCTTGTCACTGCAGAAATTACTAGATCAAGTTTCTGTCCGGCCCCGCCATTTTCACAAAGGTAATTGTGGGCACACCCTCATTGTCGGCGGAGACCGGGGCTATGGTGGCGCGGTACTCATGGCTGCTGAAGCAGCACTTCGCTGCGGCTCAGGCCTGACGAGCGTTATCACCCATCAAGACCACTGCTCTGCATTGCTATCACGCACACCAGAGGTCATGGTCACCTCTACTGAAAATACTCAACAAGTTGAGCAATTGCTGGACGCGGCAACGGTAATTGTAATCGGTCCGGGCCTTGGTAGATCTGCATGGTCAGAAAAGTTACTGCAAAGGGTTATTAAGCTCGATAAGCCGCTGGTGCTAGATGCAGACGCCTTGAATATCTTGACTAACAAACAGAATTGGATCAACTCGGTTGATAAGGAAAATCAAGGTAAACGCATATACACTCCCCACCCTGGTGAAGCTGCGCGACTGCTCGGGCATGGTAGCGCTGGCCTAATCCAGCAGGATAGGCTTCATGCAATCACTGAGCTCTCCAATAAGCTTGGTGGACATATTCTATTAAAAGGCAGTGGAAGCTTACTTGCCAGCAAAGGCGAAACAATCAGCATTTGCCCTTATGGCAACCCAGGCATGGCAAGCGGGGGAATGGGAGACGTACTAAGTGGAATAATTGGCAGCTTGGTCGCTCAAGGCTTCGATGAGGGCTTTGCCTTGCGTTTAGCAACCACCCTACACGCTCGTGCAGCAGACATTGCTGCCAAACAATCTGGCGAACGTGGCTTATCTGCATGCGATTTGATACCAGTCGTCAGATCGCTACTCAACAAGCTAAATTACGAGCTATAGGTATGACGAGAAAATCTTATGCCTGAATCTTAGTTTTGTTTTTCTCGACCTTCCTGATTCAGTTTTGACCTAACGTCCATCAAAACCTTGCCGTAAGTATTTTCGGCTCGGCGGTCACGACCACAACCCCAATAATAATCGTATTGGCTATTTTCCAGTATCTTCCTGCTACCGCTATCTAAAAGAAGCTGAGCGACCTGAGGATGGCTACGACAATAAGTATAAACCGCTCGCGTCATAACCGTTCGTTTGACTTGAGCCCAGTCTTTTCGAACTTTATGAAAGCGAGATCTACCCATGCGCCTCGCCTGTTTGGCGGTTGACGATTTCCGGATCTTTTCAAAGTAGGAAGGAGAAGTTTCCTGAAACTTCATCGCCTGATAGTAATGCTCGATACTCGGCCACAATAAACCCTCGAGTAAAAAAGAAGCCAGCTTATGAGTACCAAGCGCTTCGTCTTCATTGCTACGTGATAGAAATAATGCATCTTCGTCTAAATCAGGAAATAACAAATTTTTTACTCTTGGACTGTTGAAAAAGCCATCATACCCGATACGTCTTGATCAAAACAGTGGTGAGCGTACACTCGAAGTTACCGAGCGTACTCACCACTTAAGGCGTTCAATGACTCTGTCTAATCTTTAACACGAATAACAATAAACGAAGGACTTCCTTGACGAACGATCAATGCCGGAACAGCTCTATCTGAAGGAAGACTCTCTACCACCTTTTGAAATTCTTTTACCGACGTGAATTTCTGGTTATTGAGTCGAGTGATGATATCACCCTGTTTAATCCCTGCTTCACGTGCTGCACCCGACTCTACCTGGATAACATGAACACCGCCATCCAAATTCAAATCATCCAAGGTCTCATGATCAAGTTCTCGCACTTTAATGCCAATACGGTTCGTCTTCTCTACCTGAGGTTTATTTTGTAAAGCGCTCGCACTTTCGTCAGTCGGAAGCTCACCAATCTCGACACTCACTGATTTCTCATCTCCATCACGAACAACTTTTAGTTTGGCCTTGTCACCAACCTTTGTTCGCCCTACCAGCTGCGGTAGTTCAGATGAGAAATCAATCTCTTCTCCTTCATACTCGATAATTACATCACCAGTTTGAATACCTGCTTGGTCTGCAGGCGAGTCCTCAACCACCTGAGCAACTAAAGCACCGTAAGGACGATCCAAACCAAAGGAGTCAGCAAGATCTTTGTTAACTTCCTGGATCAAGACCCCTAACCAACCACGCGCGACATAACCTTGGCCTTTGAGCTGAGCTACGACCTCCATTGCGACATCAATTGGAATCGCAAAAGAAACGCCCATAAAGCCACCTGAACGAGTATAAATTTGAGAATTAATACCAACAACTTCACCATCCATATTGAATAGTGGGCCGCCAGAATTACCTGGATTAATCGCTACGTCAGTCTGAATAAAAGGTACATAATTTTCGTTAGGGAGGCTACGCCCCTTGGCACTAACAATTCCGGCAGTAACGGTGTAATCAAAACCAAAAGGAGACCCTATAGCAAAGACCCACTCACCAACCTTAAGCGGCTTTGACTTACCCAACTTAACTGCTGGCAAATCATCTGCTTCAACTTTCAAAACGGCCAGGTCTGAACGTTTGTCAGCGCCAATGAGTTCAGCTTTTAATTCACGTCGATCACTAAAACGAACATAAATTTCATCAGCACCATCGACGACGTGGTTATTAGTTAGAATAATGCCATCTTCACTTGCGATAAAGCCTGAGCCCATCGACTGCATACGCTTCTTGCCGTTAGGCTTTCCTGATTTTGGTGGGCCGCCAAAGAAATGCCGGAAGAACTCCGGGATTTGCTCCATATCACCCTGAAACTGGAACTGGGAAGGTCGCTCGGCATGGCTAACCGTACTAATATTAACGACCGATTCCGCATGCTCTTCAACTAACTCGGTAAAATCCGGCAGATCTGCAGCATGGCTAGAGAGACTCAATACACTGATTGCAGCCATCAAGAATAGCAAGGAGCTGAGTTTATTTATGTACTTCATGAAGAATCCTCAAGAGAGTATGTAGTTAGAACGTACCCTCATTTTTGAGGCCGAAGGGCTAGTTTTCAACTTAAAAATACGTAACGGGGGAGCAAGGTTAAAGAGGAAAAATACTAGTCTATAGCCCGGTCTACGGCTACAATATGTGGCTGAAAGTCTGGATCACTTTTATGCTCGCTAGCAAAACGTCTAGCCAAATAAAGCCCTAATCCAAAGCCACAAATGGACGCCAGCAAGGTCGCGGCATCATTTAAGGCTAAATAACTTTCCGCAAGCACAGCACAAAGAATCATTAAAACCAAGGGAAGCACATACATCACGAGGGAGGCCTGCAGGAAAGTTTTCTCTGGAACTGCGAGGGTTACATAATCCCCTACTTGTACATCAAACTCGTTATCAAGCTCAAACTCAATACATTTTCGTTGGCTACTATCATTGACTAGCTTTTGGCCACAGCCCGCTTTCATCTGGCAACTCTCACAGGCACTTTTTCTATCGATACGAACCGATATACGCCCATTAGTTGTTGAGTCATCAGCAATGACTATAGCTTGTTCTTTAATCATTAAACTAACCTTACATGATCGGTTTGACTGATTTCGCAACCTTCATTGCAGTCATAGCAGGAACTTCGCCAACAACCGTCACATGATAGTCATGACCATCAACACTGTGATCAGTTGAATAGGCAGTTGTTGCACCCACCTGTGTCGCACCTTCAGGCATAGTTCCCTTATCAACCGACTCGATAAATATACTGAAGGTTGCCAGGCCATCACTATAGACCATTACATGCTCACCTTCTTTTGCCTCTCCATTTATCTTTTCATAGCCATTAGGCAAAAATTCAACTTGCCACATCAGGGAACGCGACCAGGACATACCTTTGTCTGCCGTTTTGATCATTTCATGCTTAATCGCTTTCCCTGCCCCCATTACATCGAAAACGGTCGAGTCAATATTATTTGGGTACTCTACATGTGTGTATTGGAAACGCTCCAAGGCTTTATGCTCTTGGTCAATTAACTCAGACTTTAGGAGCAGGCCTTTCTCTTCATCTATCCATAGCTTATAGCTATAACGTTCATCGTCATTGGCAGATATTTCCACCACAACACATGAACGCTCTATCATTCTCTCTTTCCCCTTAAGAACTAAAGAGTAATGACTCTTACCAGGCATAAAACCAACAAACTTATTAGTAAAGTTATTGGAAAGAGGACTGTTTTCTACCTCTACAACTCTGTTATTCGGAAAGACGCACATTACCCGCTCACCATCACGGACAATTTCGCCCATCTCGCCATCGAGTTGCTTTAAGCGCTCTTTCTCAAGACCCTTCTCGTACTGGTGAATAACACTCATGGTACTCGACATAGCACCTCTCGAGAACATAAAGCGTCCACGATAGTTCTGCTCTACAGAGGCTTGTTGCATAAACATCAACCAATCAATTGCTTCCCAGGCGCTGCGCTCCTTTGGAAACTGATAAGTCCATTCCTCCTTGGCGCCTTGAGCATAGAGCGGCGCACCGACAAGACAAAAAAGTAGCAACAACCCACGCAGAAGAACTTTAGTATTAAGCTTATTCAAATCAATTAACATGATGATATTTTCACTTCCAAGCTCAGCTTATATTCCAACAGAATTGACACTTGCAACCCTAGCCAAAGGCATAAAACCAGACTGAGTACCACGTATCGAGTGTTCAGCATGCCTCAGTAAATACTGACTAAAATGACGCGCCTGCTCTTCAGTCATCTCAACAACAACCTTAGGCTCTTGCGCAGAAACTTTAAGCAGCGCACCTTCAGCAGAAATATTCGCAGCAGTGCTTTGTATTTCATCATTCAGTTCAGTCGTACCTTGAAAAGCAAAAATAAAGGCAAAAGCGACACTGGCCGCTAAGGCAAGCCAAGCACGACTTCCGCCTCTTTTGCTCGACGATTCAGAGCTATCATCAAGAAGCGGAACAACTTTTTGATCCTCACGGCGATCAGCAAGATTCTGAGGGACAGTACCTTCTACGCTATCCATCTCGGTACTCATATCGAGTGAAGGTTCAGCTGCATTGTCCCGGATTGCCGCAGCCACCCCGGCACTAATATCAATATTGAAGTGGCTTTCACTATCTCGTTTCAGCACCTGACGCGCCTCATGATAGCGCCCCCACAGTAGCTGCACCTCTTGTTCATCGGAGTGACCGAGTATTCGCTGAAGTTCCAGCTCATTTGACTCATCATCCATCAACGCTGATATAGACTCTCTTAATCTCTCGTCCATTAATCACCTCTCATGGCTTTGATCTCATTATCAATCGCTTCTCTAGCCCTAAATATACGCGACCTAACAGTTCCAACCGGGCATTCCATCACCGCCGCAATTTCGTCATAACTTAAATTATCAAACTCCCTTAGCGTCAAAGCGATGCGCAAATCTTCAGGCAGCTTTTTAATCGTATTCTTGATCACAGCTTCCAACTGGTCTTTACTCAACAACTGTTCAGGTGATGCGGTATCTTTTAAAGCACTGGCATTTGGGTTTAACTCCGCACCCTCAAGCTCACAATCACTTGACGGGGGTCTCCGACCTTTGGATTGAAGGTAGTTTTTAGCGCAGTTTATAGCAATACGATAAACCCAGGTATAAAAGGCACTATCCCCTCTAAACCTGTCTATTGCTCGGTAGGCCTTTATAAAGGCTTCTTGGGTTACATCAGCGACTTCATGGTAATCACTAACATAGCGAGACACGACTGCTGCAACCTTGTTTTGGTACTTTATGACCAGTAAATCAAAGGCTGCTTTATCGCCCCGCTGCACACGGACCACTAACTTCTGATCTATACTCGTGTCAGCGTCAGTTTTTTCAGGCAGTGTGGTATGAGTCATATTTTTAGTTTTTTGTTGAAATATCACTACATTATCGCTCAGAGCCTCGAAAATTAAAACGCCTTCTCGCTGTTTTAACACTTCTTTACCCTGCTCTACATGACTCAAACATTGTTTAAAATTATTGACTGTCACACCTATGTCCCACTTTGTCATTCTATGCGCTTCGATCTTTAAGCGCTAATCGCTATCTCTATAGAATTGAGACATTTCATTTACAAATAAGTTCAATATCTAAATAATAGCGGCCGTTAACTTATTGAATGAGTACCGATAATGTCTTCTTCCTATACCTATGATGTTCTAATAATTGGCAGCGGCGCCGCTGGACTAAGTGCTGCTCTCGGTTTGAATAAAGACTTATCTGTTGCAGTGATATCAAAGGCAGGTCTATCTAGCGGCTCGACACCTTGGGCGCAAGGCGGAATTGCAGCGGTGCTCAGCGAGAAAGATGATATCGAGTCTCATATCAGAGACACACTTAATGCAGGTGCTGGTTTATGTCACGAAGACGCAGTCAGGCAGACTGTAGAAAACGGCAGACAGAGTGTCTCCTGGTTAGTTGATCAGGGTGTTGACTTTACCAAGATGGACAACGCTGAAGAAGACACTTATCACCTAACCAAAGAAGGTGGTCACAGTCACCGCCGCGTGATTCACGCGGACGATGCGACTGGCTTGGCAATCTCTACAGCACTTTGTTCGCAGGCAGAGTTAGCAGAAAATATCGATATTTTTGAAAACAGGGTTGCGGTCGACCTTATCACACACAAAAAGCTTTTCTTACCTGGCAATCGCTGCGTCGGGGCTTATGTACTTAACCAGTCCAGCGATCATGTCGAGCTATTCAAAGCACGATTCGTCGTACTGGCAACTGGCGGCGCAAGCAAAGCTTACCTATACACAAGCAACCCTGACGGCGCCAGCGGTGATGGCATTGCCATGGCCTGGCGTAGTGGTTGCCGCGTGGCCAATATGGAGTTCAACCAGTTTCACCCTACCTGCCTTTACCACCCACAAGCTAAGTCCTTTTTGATAACTGAAGCGGTACGTGGCGAAGGTGGAAAGTTGTTACTGCCAAATGGCGAACGATTTATGCATCGTTTTGATAAGCGAGAAGAATTAGCGCCGCGTGACATTGTCGCTCGAGCTATTGACCATGAAATGAAACGTATCGGTGCCGACCATCTTTATCTTGACATTAGCCACGAGCCAGATGATTTTATCAAGTCTCACTTCCCGATGATTTATGAGACTTGCTTGAAGTTTGGTATCGATATCTGCCACCAGGCAATTCCCATCGTCCCTGCTGCACATTATACCTGCGGAGGCATTATGGTGGACCACCGAAGCCGTACTGATGTTAATCAACTCTATGCAGTTGGCGAGGCGTCGTTCACGGGTTTACATGGCGCAAACCGAATGGCCAGCAACTCCCTGACTGAATGTATCGTTTATGGACAGGCAGCAGCCAATGATATCAATAGAAAGTCTGCAGATATTCCCGAGCCACCCGATGCCCCTTTATGGGATGAGTCCCAAGTAACCGATTCTGACGAGGATGTTGTAATTTCGCATAATTGGGATGAGTTAAGGCGCTTTATGTGGGATTACGTCGGCATTGTTCGAACGAATAAGCGGCTTCAGCGAGCAAAGCACCGTGTTGATCTTTTACATCAAGAGATACTTGATTATTACAGTAACTACAGCGTGACGAATGACCTGTTAGAACTAAGAAACCTTGTCACGGTTGCAGACCTGATCATTTGCTCCGCAATCCAGAGAAAAGAAAGCCGAGGCCTTCACTATACACTAGACTACCCGGAGCGACTCCCCAGTGCCAAGGATACGGTTTTAACCCCCACTAATTATTCCACCCGAGACTGGTAAACCGAACTAGAACTTTATATCGGCTTACTTAGTTTAGGAAACCTGCTCATCGTGTTTTGGAGCAAGCCACCGACGAATGGTCTGCTCTAACTTATCTTTTTCCACCGGTTTGCTCAAATAGTCATCCATACCGGCCTCTATACACTTCTCGATATCACCTGACATAGCATTAGCAGTAACAGCAATGATTGCGGGCTGCACAAGCCCTTGAATAGCCCTAATATTACGAGTAGCCTCTAGACCATCCATTCTTGGCATTTGCCAGTCCATCAAAATCAAATCGTAATGAGATTTTTGAACAGCCTCCAGTGCTTCAACACCATCGTTGGCGATATCAGCTTTCAGATTCAAATAGTCAAGCATTATCATCAATACCTGCTGATTAACCTTATTATCTTCGACGACTAATATTTTACTATGAGGCGCAAAGCCCAAGTCTTCACCATGTTGAACATTATCAAGCTTGATGTTATCGCTCTCATGACTTCCATCATGACAGGTAATTTCTGCTAATAATTCATCATACCTTAGTGGTTGAGACAAAAAGCTGATTCTAAAACGCCCTGAGAAAGAAGGATCTTTAATCTCACTGCATTCATCCTTATCAGTCATTAAAACAGTTTTATGGTTTTTAAGGGGGTCAGGCAGCTGGGATTCCATTGACTCGAGTTCATATAGCAAGGTGGAATCAACCGATACTGTTACCAAGGAATCAGGGCTTTCTTTAGCCAACACTGACAACCAGGATGAGACACTAACGAAGGTTTCAAATTCAATCTTTGCTGCTCTAAAATACTGTTCCAGCACACTGTTTTGGAAGTGATCCTTGCCTTCCAGCAATAGAACTTTAGTCGGCAATGCAGTTTTTCTTTGAGCGTCATGTAGTACTACATTTTTGTCTTGCTGGCATTGCAGTTTGAGTCTGAAAATAAACGTTGTGCCAATACCTTCTTCACTTCTAAAGTC
>NZ_LWGJ01001021.1:0-8389 GCF_001635845.1 Oleiphilus sp. HI0132
ACATTAAATAACAAGACTTAACACACTAAAAATTATAGTTAACTATAATTCGCCGCGAGTTTTTAGCCCTATCAACCTGCTTCGGAGATCTGAATGATTCGTACCTTAACCAGCTCGTTAAGTGCTTCACATGTTTTTCTATGCACCACTATCGCTATCACTCTTTTTTCGCCCAATAGCTTCGCCAACCCGCTCATGAGCAAAGAACAGTACGCCGACTATAGCGTACGCTATCAATGCGCCGAGATACTGTTTCATAATAATCTACAAAAGAAAGAAGCTGAACTCATTAAAATTGAAGACCAGTACGGCTTAACCGACGATAACTTTGATGCCTTTGACGAACTCATCACCGAATACGAGCGTGACGACACTTTGCTCGATACTGTCCGAGAACGCATCACTAAAGAATGCTCAAGCTAACAAAAAGTAAGAGGGCTCTATTCAATGAGCACTTTCCTGTCACAATTTCTAATGGTAGAAACTGTCTTTCCCAAGCACTGTATATTCCAAACATATTCCCTGAGTTACTATAAGACACCTAATCAGAGGAATACTAAATGACTAACGTAGCCGACTATTTATTACTTACCGCAGCGTTTTCCTTACTGCTGTCTCTTGCCTTGGCTTGGTTAGCCTCCTTTATCCTTTACGCTGATATAAAAGCACTTAAGCGTCTATTTCCTGCTAGCCACCAGCTTATCCGAGCGCATATTGATTACATCTTGATGTGCCTATTGCTGGTAGCCTGCTATTATTTGAATGAAAAGCTTAGCCTAGAACTACCCGGCTGGGTCATTTACACCACGTGCTTTGGAGCACTGTACAACCCTTTCGGCTTCATTGTGCTAGCTATAAAACCTCACATGGCTAAGCCTAAGTCGACTAGCGATAAAGCCCGCATTCTTCTAGGCTTCTTACCCGCGACAATTGGCTACGGTTACATTATGTGGCTTACCTTGATCACATTATTGTAAGCCCAGTAATCAAACCGCTTCTTCGAGATGGTAAGTCTGTGGTTATTAGCTATGCTAAGGGGTAGAAACAAGCTTATTCAGCTCCATTACAATACAAAGACCACAAATGAAAGCATTCTCAGCACACAACTGCCTGGTTATCTTACCGGCAACTCTTCTCTTTCCTTTAAGTTATTGGTTTGTAGGCGCTAGCACCGAAAACAGCTTACTAGCGTATATCTTGACTACCCTGATATGCTGCACATTGTCTTTGGTTTGGTATCAAAAAATAGTTATTTCACCCATAAACGCAGGAATCTCTGCATTAAAAGCGAACCTCGAAGAGAAGTTTTCTTACTCGACGCAATTAAATACCCAAAACATGTCTGGCGCGCCCAAAGAGTTATTTGAAATTTTGAATCAGCGCCTGAGCAATGCTGAGCAGGCTATACAGGGGATTCACCTTAGAGCCTCCCGCTTGCTCCCTATGAGCGCAGAATTAACCGAAACCTACAGTGCCATGAGCCAGAATACGATAATGCAATCTCATCACGGCGGCGTGTTGAGTGGAGCAATAAATGATATGGTCATGGCGACCGAAAACATCGAACATGACATTGGAGATATCAATAATCATATTCTCGAAATGAATAGCGAGCTCAATAGCTTTGGCGAGCACCTACATGCAACAACTTCCTCAATTGATACCATTGAAAAGCGCATATCTGAGTCGAATGAAGTATTAGATAAATTGCGTAACGATAGCGACCAGATCAACCAGATTATCACCGAGATCACCAGCATCGCAGAGCAAACTAACCTACTGGCACTCAACGCAGCAATCGAAGCAGCCCGTGCAGGCGAACAAGGTCGGGGTTTTGCCGTCGTTGCCGACGAAGTACGTTCACTGGCCGAGAGGACTCAAAGTTCAGCCGAACAGGTAAAAAGTATCGTCGATAGCATCCACACGAGCACACATGATGCCTCCAGTGTTATGCAGTCCAGCCAGAAAGACATTCAAATAACCGTTCGAAGTGCCCAATCCTCGAAAGAAGGCTTAAGTAAGACGGAGCGGGCTATCAAAGACATTATTTTATTGGCACAAAAGATCAAAGACGCCATGGCCTTACAGTGTGAAACAGAAGAAAAGTCAAAACGCTCTGCTGATGCGATCAGCAAATTGAATAGCGAAGCTTTGCAGCATAACTTCCTTCAGGCGATTACCAGCGAAGACCTTAAGAAGTTATCCGACAGCATCAGCGCTAATTTATCTTCAATTCATATCGACGAGGTTCTCAGCTCTACAGACCGTAGAACCAAAATCCGCCAAGAGAGAAAAGAAGTTAGCCAGTCAGATACAGATGAATCTGTTCTATTCTAAGGCCTAAGGCTTAGTCGTAGATACTAGGAATAGGCTGGCGCTTGTGTTGGGTGCTTTGATAAAGCTTCATCAAGCGCTCTTCAGCCCATTCTTCGATTTCTTTTCCTTCCAAAAAATCATCGATTTGATCATAGCTGATACCCAATGCGTCTTCATCTTTCTTGCCCGGTTCGTTGGACTCAAGATCTGCAGTTGGGGCCTTGGATATAATAGCCTCTGGCGCGCCAAGAAAGCTTGCGCAAGCACGCACCTGACGCTTATTCAAACCAAACAAAGGGATCAAATCCACTGCACCATCACCGTATTTGGTGAAAAAGCCGGTTATATTTTCTGCAGAGTGATCCGTTCCCAATACCAAGCCACCCAAAATACCGGCGATATGATATTGGGCAACCATCCGCTCTCTCGCTTTGACGTTACCTTTTGAAAAGTCCAAACGTTGATCGGAAGCATGTAACTGGTCTACCGAGTCCAGTGCTGCAGTCACCTCTTGATGGATTGCATCGGAAGCTGACTTTACGTTTACCGCAACTGCGTGACTTGGTTGAATAAAGTCAATTGATAGCTGCGCATCATGCTCATCAGCCTGCTCGCCATAAGGTAGCCGTACTGCAACGAACTGGAAGCTATGAGGGTGAGCATTTTCCTGGTTAAGCTGATCAACGGCCATTTGCGCCAACTTTCCACAGGTGCAAGAGTCGATGCCACCACTAATGCCAAGCACCAAAGTTTTCAAACCTGAATCTTTCAATTTCCGCTTGATAAATGCAACACGCGTATTGA
Source organism: Oleiphilus sp. HI0132 (assembly GCF_001635845.1). Taxonomy (NCBI): domain Bacteria; kingdom Pseudomonadati; phylum Pseudomonadota; class Gammaproteobacteria; order Oceanospirillales; family Oleiphilaceae; genus Oleiphilus; species Oleiphilus sp. HI0132. The sequence continues at coordinate 3,121 of NZ_LWGJ01001021.1, forward strand.
TTTCCTGCTCAACATCTATCTCAGGCTTAACTTTCATTTCTTGCAATATTTGCTGACGTAGACTCATTCTCTTAACCAACCTTTCTATAAAAACAGTGCCCTTGTAAGAGCCTTTCAATTAAAGAAAATCCTTACTCAAATAAACCAAACGATATGACGCTCAATAGACTGCGGCTATGTTCAAGCTTATGCATCGCCACAAACTCGCCGCCATCATCAAAGCCTTTACCTTTTGGAAAGTTTTCTCTTAACACAGCCAAAGCATCATCTGCCTGTGAAGGAAGATCCAAATACCGATAAAGCGAAACCATCATAATTAAGGCCTCTTCGACACTTGGCGACGCGGGGTAATCTTTAACAACATAGGCTGCCCGGTTTGCCGCTGCCAGATAGGCTTGGCGTTTAATATAATATCGTGCAGCATGCAGTTCATAAGCCGCAAGACGATTTCTGATTTGTATCATTCTCTTTTGCGCATCTGCAGCATAGCTACTATCGGGGAAGCGAATTAACAGTTCAGAAAAATCTTTAAAGGCCAAACGCATATGCCCCGGGTCACGCGAGGTAATATCAACCGACGAAAAGTACTGACTGGAAACACCGATATCCAAATGATAGTTCGCTACTCCTCGTACATAATACGCGTAATCCACGCTCGGGCTTTGAGGGTGTAAACGAATAAAACGATCGGAAGCGAGAATCGCGCCTTCTAGATCTAGCCCACTATAACGCGCATAGATTAAATCTAACTGAGCTTGCTCAGCATATTGCCCAAAGGGGAAACGGGACTCCAACTCTTCTAGAGCGATCGTTGCTTGAGGAAAGTTCCTTAACTTGATCGCTCGTTTAGCATCATCATACAACTCTTGTTCTGTCGATTCTTTTTTCGGAGTGGAACTACAAGCAGAAAGAAACAGGACTGCTACCAGAGAAATCACGAGTGCAAAGTGTGAACGCATAATTGGATAAGACTTCTTGAGAATAATTGGAAAATGGTATTCGTTTTCTACACATTTTAATAAATGCTCACCAGAGATGCTCTCGGTGAGGTTATAATAGCCGACATTATTTCATATTTTACATTTTGCGTGTATGACAAATAATCAAACTTGAGGTTTCAACTCCCTTATAAGTCATAATTATTCAGTCTATCCCGTGATTTCTTTACATATCGAGACCTTATGAGCCAAATTATTGAAGCTGACTTTGTTGTTCCATTAGAACTATCTGGCATGCGTTTAGATCAGGTCATTGCTGATTTTATGCCTGAGTATTCTCGCTCACGCCTGCAACAATGGATTAAACAAGGCCATATTCGCGTAAACGAAGAAATCGCGCGGTCCAAAGACAAAGTCAAAATAAATGATCTCATTGAAGTGAAAGCCGAGCTTGAAAGTCAGGGAGAGTGGCTTGCTGAAGACATCCCGCTTGATATCGTTTATCAAGATGAAGACATTCTGATCATCAACAAACCAGCTGGAATGGTAGTTCACCCCGCCGCCGGTAACCACTCAGGCACTTTAGTTAACGCCTTGCTGCATCACTTTCCTGATATCAAAGCCGTTCCCAGGGCCGGTATCGTTCACCGCCTGGATAAAGACACGACCGGTTTAATGGTGGTCGCTAAAACACTAACAGCTCACGCCCATATTGTTGAACAACTTCAAAGTCGCGAAATGGGCAGAGAATACGAAGCTATCGCTGCAGGAGTCATGACGGGCGGCGGAACCATCAACGAGCCTATTGCACGCAGCCCTAAAAACCGCAAAAAGATGGCCGTCAACCAGTTCGGCAAACATGCGGTGACTCACTATCGCGTTTTAGAACGCTTTCTCGCTCACACTCACATACGCGTTAAATTAGAAACTGGACGAACCCATCAAATTCGCGTCCATATGGCACATATTAAACACCCGCTTATAGGGGACACCACCTATGCAGGAAGAATGAAACTTCCAGCCGGTGCAAGCGATGAAGTAAAAAATAAACTTAGGCAATTTGAACGACAAGCATTGCATGCTAAAAAATTAACCCTCATTCACCCTCAAACTGGTGAGGAGATGAGCTGGGAAGTCGATTTACCTGAAGATATGCAAAACTTACTAGCGGTGCTAAGCGAACAATGAGCCCTTGCGACTTACCTACAACATGGTTAAAACCTGAATGGCCCGTCGCGAGTCAAGTAGTCGCCTTTACTACGTCTCGCTTGGCTCCCGACACGATGCCAGATAGCAAGCTAAGCAGCTACCAAGACTTTAACTTGGCCCTACACGTCAACGATAATGAACAAACTGTACGACACAACAGGACAGTACTTGCGTCCCACTGCGCCTTAAATGCAGAGAATATTCATTGGCTGGAGCAGATACATAGTAATACTCTTGTTCAGGCCGAAAGCTCATCTATCAGCACTCAAGCAGACGCAAGTTATACTCGCAAGCAGCAAGAAGCCTGTGTCGTTATGACGGCCGACTGCCTTCCGGTACTGTTCTGCAACAAACAGGCAACGCAAGTCGCTGCCGCACATGCGGGTTGGCGAGGCTTAGCTTCTGGCATCCTAACTAAGACTGTAGAAAGCTTTGACTCACCCAATGAAGTAATTGCCTGGCTTGGCCCGGCAATCAGCCAAAAGGCATTTGAAGTTGGCGACGATGTCTATACAGCATTTTGTAACAAAGACCCCGAAGCCGCTCAAGCCTTTATCCCGGGAAAGGAACCAGGAAAATGGTTGGCAGATTTATACCTACTTGCCCGGATTGAGCTAAAAGCCATTGGAGTCAGCGCGATTTATGGCGGCACGCATTGCACCTTTCTTGAAAACCAACACTTCTATTCTTTTCGCCGTGATGGCCAAGTCTCGGGTCGTATGGCTTCTCTGATTTTCTTGCGCTAGAGTTTGGGTAAGGAATTAATCAGATTCTAAACGAATATTATCAATGTAAACCGTCAACTCCTGCTTCGGCTTATACATATAAAGCATCAGATCTACAACCTGTCCCATTTCCATTTTTCTGGTCTGTAAGCCATCACGAACCTTATCTAAGGGAATACTGTATTGATTCAGACCTTGAGCAATACGTACTCTAGTCTTGAAGCGATCATGATATTGATTCTGGTGTTTCATATCATGAATTCGCAGCACGGCATTTAGCGTCTCTGGTGCTTCAGAGTAGATCTCGAATTTTAGTCGATCATAATCCTGCCAGTCTCGATGCAAGTAGGCGAAACGCATTCCGGGATAGAGGGCATCTTTATTAAAGCGAAGCTTTCCAACCTGAGATTCATTAGCCCAGTCACCAGGTGCTTTGACAACTTCAAGCTCACTGCCATTTTTTGCTAACACAATTTGAGCCCAGCCAAAACTCTCGAAGTTCGCGATCACCGGAAATAAGCGATCAGCCTCCAGCTTCACATAACATCGATAAGCTGGGTAAAGCAGGCTTGCCAAAATCAAAAACAAAGCTATTCCCTGCATCATCATTTTCCGGCTTCTGCTAGTACTTCGAAATCGAGCGAGATACCACAGCAATGCAGCCAAACAACCAAAAACATCGTAAACAAAGTCTATTAAGCTACGCTCCCGGCCTACATAAGGCTGAACCAGCTCAACCAACAAACCAAACGAGAGGCAAAATAAAAGAAGGTAAATCAGCTCTTTTAAGGGCCGAAGCTGAGCAAAAAAAACCAGCAGCAGATAGGTCGCTAAACCGAAGACCAAAGCATGGCCAGAGTTGATCAAATGAGGATAAACCAAACCTTCAGAAGGCAACAAACTGAAGAACAATAAGCAAGCGAGTAGTAATACGCCACTTGGCAGTGCTTGCTTAATAGTCTGAAGGCTTATATCAAATAACATTTATTTTGCGCTAGAAAGCCCGGACACCAACTCAGAAACAAAACCTTGAATATACAAATCGACAATATCGACACCTACCTGCCAATACGCCTGACCCGGCTTACTCTTTAAAAATGTAATGTAGGCAGAGAGGTCCTCATCATTCAAATTACGATAGCTGTAATTTGCGCCCATCAACATAAATTCGGAAAACTGCTGACTTAGCATTGGTTCCATGCTCTGCCACTCCTGATTCATACGAGCTTCTAAAGCAGCTGCCTTATTTGGATTAATAACAGCAACCGCTTCCAAAACCGAAAAATACACGCCTTTCATTAGCTGAATAACAACCTTATCAGCATTCAGAGCTAAAGAAAGCTTCTCTAGCAATTGCGCTCTATCCTGCTTAACAGACTTGAAGCTTTGCTCCTGAAAATAGCGTTGCATCTTCTGCTGAGCTTCTGGTGTACTGGCCGCCCGTTCCTCTGTACTGATGCGTTGACCTAAGGGAGAAGCCAAGAACTTAATCGCCTCAGACAAATCTTCAGCACGCTGATCCTGACTCAAATAAACCATTGCAATCTGTTCACCATCAACCTTTTTCGCTGCATGAGTCACGGCCGCACTGGTCTTTTCAAAACTGACGGAACTATTGACTGACAAACGTTTCATATCAAGCTGCTGCCCCATAGAATCAGGCAAAGAAGCAATCAACTCACTCAAGCCAGAGTCATGAAGAAACTGCTTCGCTTCCTCGATACTCAAACCTTTAGCCATCAGGGGTGCGGCGTGAGAAACAAATACAAGTAATAGGAAGGCTAAAGCCCTGTTTACCAATGCGTTCATGGAAAATTCCTTTGGAAAGCGCTGACCATTTGAAATCAGTAAATAATTTTCTGCCAAGAGCAGTTAATGCAAGAATATCATAGCCCCAGAGAAAGGGAGCAGGATTAACAAAGGGTAAGGCTTTGAGGGGGGGAGAGTATAAAGATATTGAACCTCATGCGTAGCGAGACGCATGAGGGAAAGCTATTTATCTAGCCAACAATTTCTAGCAACTCGATATCGAATACCAAAGCTTGGTATGGGCCGATATCGGCGCCAGCACCTGCTTCGCCATAAGCAAGGTGATATGGAATGTATAGCTTCCACTTAGAACCCACTTTCATTTGCTGAAGTGCTTCAGTCCAACCAGCAATCACGCCACCAACAGGAAATTGAGCTGGTTCGCCACGGTCATATGAGCTATCAAACTGCTTACCGTCGATCAAGGTACCACGATAGTGAGTGCTTACAACACTTTCAGCTGTTGGTATATCACCTTCACCGGCAGTGATTACTTCGTACTGAAGACCGGACTCTAGAACCGTCACTTCATCACGCTTAGCATTCTCTGCCAAGAAAGCTTCACCTTCACCCGCAAACTTCTTAGCT
>NZ_LWGJ01001022.1:0-18614 GCF_001635845.1 Oleiphilus sp. HI0132
CTGCCGCTGCAGGGGTCGTGTGTAGAGCACCACTGTCACTCTCAAAACGAATGAAGTTAATGCTTGCTTCATCAGTTGAGTCTCCAATGCTTACAGCACCGGAAGCAGTTTGCAGTGGACTTGTCCCTGCTAGAGGAGCCGCTGTACCTTCACCAAGCGAGATGCCGGCGTATGGGTTTGCGTTGCAGCCGATATTCGCTGGTTGTACAACGTCGACAGCGGGAGATGCATTATTTGGAATAAATACATCGCCAACCACTTCGCTAAATAAGGCTTTGGTTGTAGAAGTGGTGCTACTCAAGTTGCCTACAAAGTTAATTGGATCAAAAGAGTCAAATGACGCTTGAAGAACGTTAAGGAAGGTCTCAAGGTCTGCATCGCCTCTTTGTAAACCAGCAGCAGATTGCAATGCTAGCAGTATACCCGGCGCAAATACTGGGGAATTCTCTGCTAGTCGTGCAATGTTGCCACCTGGCGTTAAAAAGTTTGCAGACACAATGTTATCTTCAGTTCTACTGGTTTGGTTCGCGATTTCGACAAATGGAATGCCGTTAAAGGTACCTAAAGAGTGAGCAATAAAGTGAACATCGTCTCCGTTTAAGTCAAAGCCATCACCTTCTGGCCCGTTATCATCTATTCCATCGATATCCATGGTTGGAATAGACAGACGCAGAGTCATTAAGTCAGACATGTGCTGTCTAAAGTTATCACGGCTAGTTAGGAAGCTAAGTGGGTTAATCGTGAATGCACCAGAACCCGTGTTGGAGCAATCGATAGGGTCTGATGAGGAGCTGCCCACGGTGCCGTCAGCGAAATCCATCGGTACAACGTTGGTAACACCGCCGCCAAAGCCAAAGTGACGCTCATCGGCAGAACCTTGTCCTAGACCAGGGATCTGGCTAGCACCGTTTTCAATAGTATTCTGCATTAAGCCAAGACCTTGTGCCGCAAGCTGTAAGCTTTGGAGGCTTGAAGCTGCTGCTTCTAGGGCTGTAAGGTTTTGAACAGTCGCATCAAGCGTTGGATTTCCGCTTGCATCGCCTAATGCGGCCGTGATTGTGCCATTGATGGTTGCATCTTCAGTGCCGTCAATGCCATCGGTGATATCGATTAATGTACCGTTTAACTGAGCAGCTACGACATTGTAGGTAAGATCTCCGCTTAGTGCAGCAGAAATATAGCCAGCTTCGGTCCCGTCGATTCCGTCGGTGATATCAATCAGTGAGCCGTGCAATTGTCCGGTTACAACTGTTTCAGCGATGGTTCCCGCAAAAGTTTCAGTAATCAGGTCAGCTTCAGCGGCGCTAATACCGTCACTCGCATCAATAACTGTCGCTGAGTCTAATGATGTTGTCACGAATGTGGTGGCAAGAGTGCCATCAACTAAAGCTTGATTATTGGTATCGCCAGGAGCTAATGACTCTGGGAAACCAGCTAGCTGACCACCAGCAAGGAATTGTGCTGCGTATGCCAGGCGGCCTTCTTCAGAAATCGCATCAATACCATGAAGTGGTTGATCAATCGCGAGTACCGCAACGGTTCCACCGCTGTTCGCAACAATGGCGCTACCGAGTGCTAGGGCAACACTTCGATCAGTTGTAATACCATGCTGGTAAATAACAGTTTTATAACCATCTGCCGGCATATTCGAGTCATCTGCCGGGAAGATTGCTAATACCGGTATTTCTTCTGTAGAGTTCTTTGCTGGGAACGGAAACAAATGATTCACAACATTTGATGTCGTCGCTTGTGGCAGAGCTGCGCCAAGTGCCTCTAGGTTAAAAGCAGTATTTATTTGAGTGGCTAAGGTTGAATCTGCTTTCCACCATTCGCCTACAAGTCTCGCTTCGGTTCCATCGCTTACGCCTCGTGTATCAGGTACACCTGAATAGTAAGGAATCGTCAAGGAGCCTTCAGAAATGTTTACGGCACCTACTGGAGCGATTGCATCGGTAATAAATGCTGATACTGTTCTTAGGTCTCGCGGTGTGTCGAAAGCTACGCTATCATCGGCTGCGGGCTCAGGAAAAGACATTCCACCTGCTTTTGCTGCAGTGATCATACCGGTACCGGCGCATGCAAAGCGTGCATCGCCAGCAGGATAGGTATCACACCCTGCTAAAGCTGGATTGAAGCTCTCTGCGGTCCAGTTGCTGATTGCTGTATCAACAGCGCCTTTAATGGTTGCATAATCTTCTGCGCCGGCATCAACTGCCGCTTTTGCTGCGCCAGTTGTCACAAGAGTCTTAACCGTATTCGTTGCCCACTCGGTAGGGTCTACCATATAGTCGACAACTTTTGTGTCATTAGAAGTGGTAAAGCCACTTGTAAAAACAATGTTGTCTTCAGTTAATTGCTGATCATCTGGGCGTGCCGCATTGGTTAGGTTGCCTAAATAGCTCGCGGTAACCTTTTCCCAGAAATCAATTTGAGCTTGCACATCGTCAAGGAGAGGGTTGGCGGGTTCTCGATTTTCATCAGCGAGGGCAGCATAGTTGGCTATACCAGGGTGTTTGATCAAAGACTTTCCTTCGGTATCTTTGATTTCATCGGTCAGTGCAACAATGTAGCGCTTGTTAGGGTTTAAAGGCTCTAAAGGTTGGATTCGTATGTAACTTGTTTCTACTCGTTCGCCGCCAACGACTTTGTCTCGGGTAATGACTTCAGCGCTATACTTAGGTGAAGCCGCTATTCCTAGAAGTTCTCCTGCTGCCGATAAATCTCCACCACTGGCTTGTGCTGCTGTAATGGCGTCAGTAACTGTAGGGGATTCTTCGTTGACTAGTCCTTTAAGAGGGTCGCCACCAGCATATTCTAGTTCTAACAGAAATACGCTTTGGGCAGGGTTAGGAACAGGAGCGCCTCCAACATTAATAAAGCTTTCTGCGATAACCGTATCTGTGTTTATCGTATCTGTTATGTCGGACCCTGCTATGCCTTGGCCAATTTCGATATCGATTGGGGCTGTTAAGGATGCGCCACTAAGATACTCAAGTGCGACTTCAGGTGGTGTTTCTGTGCCTGCAGCAATTTTCTCGGCTAGACCAGGGATAGCATAGGAACCGTCGGGATCCGTTGTTTGTAGTAAAAGGTCATTTGGCTTAGGAAACTCTCCGGTAGCAGGGTTAAATACTGGGTAGAGGTTATTTTCGTTCTGCTCAATATTCGCCTGTTGCTCAGATGACGGAGGGGTCGTCTGTGAGTTTTCGTTATCTCTTTCTTTCGGGTTGTTTTCTGGATCAGTAGTGTCCAGACAGCCTGTTAATGATAATGCTGACGCAATCGCGACACTTAATAAGGTTTTTTTATACATGGATAAGACCTTTCCTAAACGTTGTCTCAAATAAGTAGTGGCTAGATGGTGGATGCTTGCTTGGTTTTATCTGTTTAAATTCAGCAACACACACCACCAGGCCTAAAAATTTTGACCTAGATTAAACGTAGACACGAAAAAGCAATTTGTCTAATTTTTTAGCGCAAAGAATTAGATGCACTTGCTTAGTAGCTGTAACGAATTTAACCGTCGTTTAAGCTTTGTAGGTGTGACTACAAACTCATCTTCAATCAGAGTACAATTCAGTACCCCAATAATTGATCGCTCAGAAGATGAGTGGGTGATCAGCCATGTATTAATTGATAAACACAACATGGGCCTGGCCAAAAGCTTAAGAGCCTCAGCAGTTTATTAATTAAAGAAAAACGTTAGAGAGTGACTATGACCACAATTCGTCAAGCAGATTTAATTGATAGCGTTGCAGATGCCCTGCAGTTTATCTCCTACTATCACCCAAAAGACTTTATTGATGCCGTCCATGAAGCGTATTTAAAAGAAGAGTCCCAAGCTGCTAAAGATGCAATGGCACAAATACTCATCAATTCACGTATGTGTGCAGAAGGTAAGCGACCAATTTGTCAGGATACCGGTATCGTGACTGTATTCGTTAAAGTCGGTATGGATGTGCAGTGGGATGCTGAATTAAGCCTGACTGATATGATAAATGAAGGTGTACGTCGTGCTTACACTCATCCAGATAACGTCTTACGTGCTTCAATCCTAGATGACCCTGCCGGCGCTCGTAAGAATACTAAAGACAATACACCTGCTGTGATCCACTATGAGATTGTCGAAGGCAACACTGTCGACGTCCAAGTTGCTGCAAAAGGCGGTGGTTCCGAGAATAAGTCAAAAATGGCGATGTTGAACCCTAGTGACAGTATTGTTGACTGGGTTCTGAAAACGGTTCCTACGATGGGCGCTGGCTGGTGCCCGCCAGGCATGTTGGGTATAGGCATCGGTGGTACAGCTGAAAAAGCTGCCGTGATGGCGAAAGAAGCTTTGATGGAGCCGATTGATATTCATGAGCTTCGTAAGCGTGGCCCTCAAAATCGTGTTGAAGAGTTACGTTTAGAGATTATGGATAAGGTCAACGACCTGGGTATCGGTGCTCAAGGCCTTGGTGGCTTAACAACGGTTATGGACGTAAAAATTAACGACTATCCAACGCATGCTGCATCATTGCCTGTCGTAATGATTCCAAACTGTGCTGCCACACGTCATGCTCACTTTGTGTTAGATGGCTCCGGCCCGGCATTGCAAACACCTCCAAGTCTTGAAGACTGGCCTGAGATTACTTGGGAAGCTGGCGACAGTGCTAAGCGCATTGATTTGAATAACGTGACTAAAGAAGACGTCGCCGACCTTAAGCCGGGCGATACGGTTTTGCTTTCAGGTAAAATGCTGACTGGCCGCGATGCAGCTCATAAGAAAATGACTGAGATGCTAGCCAATGGTGAAGAGCTGCCAGTAGATTTGAAAGGCCGCTTTATATACTACGTTGGGCCTGTTGATCCGGTTCGTGAGGAAGTTGTTGGCCCTGCTGGCCCGACTACGGCAACACGTATGGATAAATTTACACATACCATTCTTAAAGAAACTGGCCTGATGGGCATGATCGGTAAAGCCGAGCGTGGCCAGGTGGCGATTGATGCGATTAAAGAATACGGATCAGTATACTTGATGGCAGTGGGTGGCGCGGCTTACTTGGTGTCAAAAGCAATCAAGAATGCTGAAGTGGTTGCCTTCCCTGAACTAGGTATGGAAGCTATTTATGAATTTGATGTGGTTGACATGCCAGTATCAGTTGCCGTTGATAGTCAGGGTATTTCAGTTCACCAGACTGCGCCAAAAGAATGGCAGGCGAAGATCATTGCGGCAAAGTCTGAATAAGAGATAAGCTTGAATTATCTCAGACCTATCTATAATAAAGAGAGTCTTCGTGGCTCTCTTTTTTATTTTGAGCGCCTATGTCTGAATACAAATTAGTCCTTAAACGATTGTGGAAGCAGTAAAATATTATGGAACAAACCTATCGTCTTGTCGTTTCTTGCCCTGACCGTACTGGTATAGTCGCAAAAGTCAGTAACTTTCTGGCAACTTATAATGGTTGGATCACTGAAGCGAGTTACCATGCCGACCAGAAGAACGGCTGGTTTTTTATGCGCAATGAGATCAAGGCGAGTTCGATTCCTTTTGATCTGGAAAACTTCAAAACAGTGTTTGAACCCATTGCCAAAGAGTTTTCCATGTCATGGAGTATTAGCGATTCTAATACTAAGAAACGCGTCGTGTTGATGGCTTCAAAGGAATCCCATTGTTTAGCGGATCTACTACATCGCTGGCACAGCAATGAGCTGGATGCGGAAATTGTGGCAGTGATATCCAATCACGATGATTTACGCCGTATGGTTGAATGGCACGATATTCCTTATCACCATGTGCCGGTAGACCCACAAAACAAACAAGCTGCTTTCGACCAGGTTAGTAGCTTGGTGGATGAATACCAGACCGACTTGGTGGTACTTGCTCGCTATATGCAGATTTTACCTGCTGACCTGTGTGAGACATATGCAGGACGCGTGATCAATATTCATCATAGCTTCTTACCTTCATTTGCTGGGGCAAAGCCTTACCATCAAGCTTATGACAGAGGCGTGAAATTGATTGGTGCAACCTGTCACTATGTCACTCAAGATTTGGACGAAGGGCCTATTATCGACCAGGATGTGATTCGTATTAGTCACAGTAATACGATAGAAGATATGGTTCGCTTAGGTAAAGATGCCGAGAAGAATGTATTAGCACGAGGTTTGCGTTTGCACCTGGAAGAGAGGGTTATTATCCACGAAAATAAAACAGTGGTGTTTGGTTAAGGCAAGATTTGGGGGCAGAGTAAAAATAATAGTTTTTACTCTGACCCCAAAGTTTTAATCTCCGATAAAACCACCCGACTGTCGAGCCCAAAGTTGCGCATAAATACCGTTTTGGGCAAGTAGCTCTGTGTGGCTGCCTTGCTCGGCAATCTTGCCTTCGTCTAATACGATCAGTCTGTCTAGTGCGGCGATGGTAGATAAGCGATGAGCGATCGCAATGACTGTCTTGCGTTCCATTAAGGTATATAAACTTTGTTGAATCGCAGCTTCGACTTCCGAATCCAAAGCAGACGTGGCTTCATCCAGAACAAGTATTGGGGCGTTCTTCAATAAGACTCGGGCAATCGCAATACGCTGACGCTGACCGCCAGAAAGCTTCACGCCACGCTCGCCTACATGAGCGTCATAGCCCTGTCGTCCGTCCAGGTCACTTAGTTCTTGAATGAATTCGTGAGCATGGGCTTGTTTGGCTGCACGGATCAGATCATCGTCAGAGGCTTCGGGATTTCCATAAAGGATGTTATCGCGCACAGAGCGGTGAAGCAGGGAAGTATCTTGGGTCACCATGCCGATATGCTCGCGCAGGCTCTCTTGTTTAATGTCAGCAATAGCTTGCCCGTCAATTCTGATGTTGCCCGAAGAAAGGTCGTAGAATCTAAGTAAGAGGTTTACCAGAGTTGACTTTCCAGCACCTGAGCGGCCAACCAGACCAATTTTTTCGCCAGCTTTTATATGCAAATCAAGCTCGCTGATAACCGGACGGCCAGATTCGTATTCAAACGAAATCCTCTGAAAATCAATATTACCATCGCTTAGTTCAAGCGCTTTGGCATTGTCTGAGTCAAGCACGGCTCGTTCTTTTGAAAGTGTGCTGATACCGTCTTGTACTGAACCGATATTCTCGAACAGGCTGGACACTTCCCACATAATCCATTGGGACATGCCATTGAGCCTGAGTGCTAGCGCAATCGCAACAGCTATGGCTCCAGTCGAAATGGTTTCGTTTATCCAAAGCCAGATTGAAAGAGATGAGATCGAGAATAACAGGAGGGAATTCAATACCCATACTGTCACATTGAGCCGGGTGACCAAGCGCATTTGAGGGTGAACGGTTTCAAGGAAGTCGCCCATTGTTCGTTTTGCATACTCTGCTTCACGCTGGCTATGAGAGAAGAGTTTCACTGTTTCAATGTTGGTGTAGCTGTCTACCACAGCTCCGACCATGCTGGAGCGCGCATCTGCCTGACGAGTAGAAATATCACGAAGTTTAGGGATGAAGTAATAAAGGCTGGAGCCATAGCAAAGTAGCCAAATTAAAAGAGGAATGCTTAATCTGGCATCACTCGCTGTGACGACGCTAGTCATACCTATGAAATAAATACTGACGTAGAGCAGTACATCGAGCAGCTTCATTACGGTTTCGCGAACCGAAAGCGCAGTCTGCATCACTTTGGTTGCTATGCGGCCAGCGAACTCATCTTGGTAAAAAGAAAAGCTTTGACCAAGCAAGTACCGATGAGCTAACCATCTAATTCGCATTGGATAGTTGCCCAACAAGGCTTGGTGAATAACGGTTGAGTGAAGCAAAACAGTAAGAGGAATGACGAAAAGAATCACTGCACCTAGAGCAATAAGGGTATTCCCTTCATCTTGCCAAAGTGTTTGAGGTGTTTTGTTCGACAGCCAGTCTACCAGCTGTCCGAGGAAACCAAACAGCGTAACTTCCATGATGGAAATTAAGGCAGTGAGCCCGCCCATGATAAAAAGTAAGGGGAATATTCCTTGTGTATAGTACACACAAAAGTCGAATAAACCCTTCGGTGGTTGTTCCGGATGCTCGGGAGGAAACGGCTCTACCAGCTTTTCAAAAAACTTATACATAAATAGTGGTGTTGGATCGGTATATTTGTATATGAAAACCAATAACTTACTTTAATATTGAGGCCATTTCTTTTATCGAGGTACGGGTGAAAGCCTGAAAGTCGTTATCGAGTATGTGTCTGTGATAATGTCTGCTAATCTTAAAAATAGAACAATGTATCAATGTAAGTTTCACAGCCTCAAGTATACCGCTTTTTTCGAGATATGGCTTTGTATCAATGAAGAATGGAGTTCAATAGACAATGAGTGATCAAACTAGCGAGAGCCAATGCATCGACATGGACAAGCTAACAGAAACTTTTATGAACAATATGGATATTGTTAAGCAGGTATTGTCCTCTTTCAAAGGTAGCTTTGTGACGTTTGAAGAAGAGTTTCTAAATGCTCAGCAGCAGGGCGATACAGAGTTAATGTCACGCCTTGCTCACGGCTTGAAAGGCAGTGCCGGGAATATCAGAGCGTCATCTCTATCGGCGAAGGCTGCTGATCTTCAGCATAAAATAGATCTAGGTGAAGCTCCGGGTTTACTTGCGGAAGAGGTAATCTCTGGCTTAGCTGCTTTGATTTGTGAGATTGATGCTGTCACGACAGGGTAGGTCATTTTGAAAAACTTGCTAGATCAATGGAAGGACGCTGAAGCCTGGCTTTTAGCCTCACCAAAGCCCTCAATGAATCCCCTTATGTCTTTGCTTCGGGACGCCCTTCGAATTCTTTATGTTGTGATCCGTGATATCGCTACCGGGCAAATAACGCTTCACGCAATGAGTCTTGTTTATACGACGATTCTTTCGATTGTCCCTATGCTGGCCTTGAGCTTTTCAGTTTTGAAAGCTTTCAATGTACAAGACCGTTTTACCCCGATGCTCTATAGCTTCCTTGAACCGATGGGGGCTAAAGGCATCGAAATACATAATAGTGTTTTGTCCTTCGTCGATAATATGAAGGTTGGTGTACTGGGCTTTCTTGGTTTTATTATATTGTTCTATACGGTTATCTCCCTAATCCAGAAGATAGAAAAGGCATTTAATACGATTTGGTTCGCACCGGAATTGCGTTCCTTGGGGCAGCGTTTCAGTAACTACCTGATCGTTGTGCTGGTTGGTCCAGTCTTGGTGGTTGCTGCTATTAGTCTAACCGCGTCAACAATGAATTCCAGCCTGGTTCAAAGTATCGCTTCAATTGAACCCTTTGGCACGGTGATCTTAATGATGACCAAACTGATGCCTTTCTTTATGATTATTCTGACATTTACCATGTTTTATATTCTAATGCCAAATACTCGAGTTAACTTTAAAAGTGCTTTGGTGGGCGGTGTCGTGGGTGGAAGTGCGTGGCAGGCTTCAAGCATTCTCTTTACGGCCTTCGTCGTAAATTCGTCTAAGTACGATGCGATCTATTCCGGTTTTGCCGTCGGTATTTTGTTACTGATTTGGTTGTACGTAAACTGGCTAATTTTACTGCTAGGGTCGAGTATTGCGTTTTATCACCAACATGAAAGCCATATCACAAAGGAGCAGGAGTTAGATCCTTCTCCGGAGGTCAGCGAAAAAGTTGGGCTCGATATTATGGTGAATATTGCACGTAGGTTTGAGTCAACAGAAAGTCCGGTTCTTCAAGTAGATATCGAACATCTACATACGATCCCAGCGGTTGCGAGCCGAAAAATTATCGATAAGTTGATTGCAGGCGGCCTACTTATTGTTGCGGGTGAAAAGGCCGATATGTTAGTGCCAGGCCATTCCACAGATCAGATTAGTGTAGCTCAAATATTACGGGCTTTGAGAGGGCATGAAAGTATGTGGAAATATAAGCATATCAAGCTTTCACCAGAAGTTAGCGACATCGCAGACAAACTTCATCAAGACATCAATAAAAGTTTCGATAATGTTTTGTTACGAGACTTAATCAAGGCGAAACAAATCAATAGTTGAATGAAGCCTTGTTTGAACTATCTTTAGGGCTAGCGTGCGAAAGCGACAAAAGCAAAAGAGAAAATTGGGGTGTTTAACTTGCCGGGTTGTTCCGTCTAATAATAACAGGTATGACAGACGAGTAGAAAGCGGTTAAATCGGATAGGTTGTGTGAATAGCGAAGGATAATGAGCATGAAGCAGAAGAGCATACAAAAAAGTAAACTGGTTAAAGGTATCGCACTTGCGGTCTTATTTGGTGGTGCAGTCAATGCAGTTGCAGGATATCAAGGGCATCAGCCGGGGGCGATTCTAACCTTAGGTAAAACTACTAATCCTAATTCATTATTAGCGTTGGGGAATAATCCTGCTTCGGGAGAGTTGTTGGTTGGCGATGAAGAAAGCCTTCGCTTAGGCTACTTTAGCTCACTAGGCTTTGGTTTAGAGTTAGGCGACTTAAATAACGTTGAAGATGATATTGAAGAGCTTGAGGAAATTCTGGATAGCGAGAATCTAACACTTGATCAAGCTTTGGACGCAAAAGATAAATTTGACGCCTTGCTACCCGTTTTAGGCGAGAAAATGAATATTGCCTGGAACCTAGGGTTTGAGGCACCTTTAGCTCCAATTGCTGTTCGCAGTGATTTTCTTGGTGGTGTTGTTGGTCTAAATGTTAGTGCGGGTTTGCTAACAGATATTATCTTTTTAGATGCGCCGATGGAAATACAGAATTCAGGTAGCGACGTGAGTTTATCGACCGATAGCTCTTTATACGTAAAAGCTGCAGGTCTTGTAACGGGTACCGTCGGCTATAGCCGAGAAGTATGGCAACCACCGGTGTTGGATTCAAAGCTGTATGGTGGCGTCAATGTAAACGTTTATCATGCGGTCTTGAATAAACAGGTTGTTTCGTTTGAAGGTGTTGCAGACGATTCAGATGATGACATCATGGATGTCGTTATGGATGAGTTTGAAGAAAATAACGCGACGGTTACCGCGGTAGGTGTTGATGTCGGAGCAATATGGACCTTTCCAAACGGGCAGGTAGGTTTGACCATTGCCAATATTAATGAGCCTGAGCTTGAGTATGGCGAAATTGGCGTTAATTGTGGCTCTTTGAGCGGCTTACGTCAGAAAAACTGTTTGGCTGCTCAGGCATTTTCGGATGAGATTTCTCTGAAAGAAACCGCCGTCTTAAATGCTCAAACTACTATTGAAGGTGCTTTTTTTACAGAAGACCGTCAGTTTTTAATTTCAGGTGCATATGATGTTAATTCTGCCTTTAGTCTAGTTGGACGTGAAAGTCAGATATTAAGTGGCTCAGTAAGCTATTTCCCGAACAGTTACATTATTCCGACACTTAGACTTGGTGCTGCCAAGAACCTGGTTGGGAGTGAGCTAACAACATTAGGGGTAGGTACCACTTTATTTGGAATGGTTAACCTAGATCTATCAGGTAGCTTGGATACGATCGAGCATGACGGTCAAGAAGTTCCTCGTTATATTGGCTTTAACATTGGTATTGAAGAAAAATTTTAGGAGAGTGAAAGATGGGAATTAAAAACGAACATAGTTATCTAAGCGCAAGTAAGGGATTTAAGATTGCGGCACTCTCTGCGGCGGTAGCAATTGCCTCTGGTTGTAGTAGTCCTGACCACCCTGATAATGGTTCACCTGTAGAAAGAACGTCAATATCTGGGGTAGCAATTGATGGGTACCTAGCTGGTGCAACTGTTTATGCTGATATCAATGAAGATGGGCGACAAAATGCTGGTGAGCCTTCAGCTACGACAGATAGTGAAGGGTTCTTTACTACATCGAGTGACGGTACAACTAACTATTGTGAATCAGCTGCGACAGAAAAATATTGCTTGCAGCTAAAAGGTGATGTTCCAGACGAAGTGGTGCTTAGAACCTATGGCGGGTTTGACATCTTTACGGGCGAACCTTTCATTGGTGAACTATCTGCACGCGTTTCACCTGAAGTTGATGGGAAAATTCCTGATCAGATGATTACGCCTTTAAGCTCTGTGATGGTTGAAGGGGGGAGTGCGACCCTAGGGAATTTGATTTCTGATCCGAGTTTACTTGATGACGACTTCTTATCAGGCTCTGACTTTAACTCCGAGGCTGCAAATAAAGCCTATTTATTACATAAGATTGCAGTCATCTTTGCAGATGTTTTTGAGGAAAAGTATGACGTATTTGGTGAAGAAAGCTTCTTTCCAGATAGCTCTTCAACCTTTATATATGAGCAATTCGCTGACCAATTAGCGGGTAGTTCTGCAATTGATTCAACGATGATTGCTTCGGTATTTGATGCGGTTAATCAGCAAATTATTGACACTTATAATGACAATGAAGACGATGATTCAATTTCTAACCAAATAAGCGGTGCAGAAAGAACGGCAGCTTTAACCGATGTGGCGGATATTCTTGGCTTGGTTAATGCTGCGATCCCCTCAAGTCCGAGTGACCCAGATGCGGTCGATGCTGATAGTATTCGCGCTAGAATGATCGGTGTTGAAATGGTCGTGACTCAGATGATCAATGATGAGGATTCGGCTCTAATCGACGATGCTATTGATGAAGCGCTGGATGTTGGTGGTCCGCTATATGATGCAATTGGCGACGGGACAGACGTAGATTTTAGCACCTTAGTGGGTGTCGACTTCTCTGCTGGTACAATTGACTATGATGGTGTCAGTGTCACGGGCGGCGTGACGTTTGGCGACTTAGCAGGCAAGGAATTGTTTGTTGAATACAGTGATGACGAAGATAATGTTGAAGGTGCTGCGCTCATTTTGTTTGAAGAAGATGAGAACTTAACCGGTACTGGTGAGTTGAAGCTGTGTATTCGCTATTCTGAAGACGGCGCCTTTGACGGCCAGTTTTCGGATGAAGGTAATGACGGTAGTTTAGAAACGGATGGTGCATTATTCGATGCGGGAGAATGGACCGCTATTGATGATCGTCGTCTTATCCTTAATGTATTAGGTGGTTTTGACTTTACATTGATTAGTCGTGGTCAAGATAGTAGCCGAAACATTTTTAGCCTGTCCTATACCGGAGAGTCACGTACATGGGATACGGACCAGTCGTTAGAGGATATAGCGGTTGATGGTGATTCTGCTCAGATGAATTCTCACGAAGACTGTCAAGCTCGATTAAATAACTTATCGAATGATTTGTCTTAGTCCTGAATAGGCTCTAAGAGACTTAGTTCGGTTTAAGTATTTGAGCTGAACTGAAGGGAAAAGAAAAGCCCGGCCCTAATGATGGGGCCGGACTTTTTTATGCAATTAAAATATCCAATACTTTCTATTTAGCGGCTCGCTTATCTTTAAACTCTTCAATAAGCGAAATTAAAGCTGGAATAACAAACAAGATAAGAATCGTCGCATATGCCAGGCCAAATGAAATACTGACAGCCATAGGGATCAGGAACTGAGCTTGAAGTGAGGTTTCAAACAGAAGCGGTAATAAGCCAGCAACAGTCGTCAAAGAGGTCAGCATAACCGCTCTGAGTCGCAGGCATGAAGCATCGACAATAGCCTGTTTGGCGGGCTGGCCTTGTTCTCGTAACTCTCGATAGAAGGTGACCAATATTATCGCATCATTGATAACGATGCCTGATAGGCCAAAAAAGCCAAACCAAGAGAGCATGGTTAGGTCAATGCCTAGCAGCCAGTGACCCAGTATCGCACCCGATATTCCAAGAGGGATCGCAAGCAATACTGCGACAGGCCAAGAGTAGGAACCAAATACCCACGCCAGGATAATATAGATTAAGGTAAAGCCTATGGCTGCGCCTAGCATCATATCTTTGCCGGTCTGGGCTTGTTCTTCAGCCCTGCCTTTCAAGTCTATTTTAATACCGTACTCGATGGACAGATTAGGTAAAAACTCTTCTTGTAGCTCGGCGATTATCTGGTTGGCATTATTTAAGTCGGGGTTAACGCTGGCGGTGACGTGCAGACCAAGCTTACCTTCAGTATGCCTAACCAGTTCTAAGCCTTTTCTATGGGTCAAGGTGACGACATTGCTTAGCTGAGCAATATCACCAGAGGGTGTAACGAGAGGGAAGTTGTCGAGAATACGAGAGTAGTTG
This sequence comes from Oleiphilus sp. HI0132, assembly GCF_001635845.1. Taxonomy (NCBI): domain Bacteria; kingdom Pseudomonadati; phylum Pseudomonadota; class Gammaproteobacteria; order Oceanospirillales; family Oleiphilaceae; genus Oleiphilus; species Oleiphilus sp. HI0132. Next base: position 14,112 of record NZ_LWGJ01001022.1, read on the forward strand.
CGCTCTTCATCGGGAAGAATAATCCGAACCTCGATCTCTTCATTCTCGTCATAGAATACTTGTAAAAGCTGGCCGTCGAAGGCCGCTCGTAATTGTCTGCCAACATCCGAGACGGTGAAGCCAAGCGCTTCTCCCAGAGGCGTAAGTGAGTAGATAAATTGGTTTTTACCAAAGGGTAGGTCGTCTTGGATATCACGCACGCCGACATAGGTTTTTAGCTTGGTCGCCAGGTCCTCACCCGCTTGTTTGAGTACCGAAGTCGCTTGCCCAGTGAGGAATATATCGACGTCTTTACCCGGTGGACCACCTCGTGGGCTAGATATGCTCAGCTGCTCTACGCCATCGGGTTGGTCGATGAAATCGTTCCAGGCTTCAATAAATTCGGGGTTTCTTATATCGCGAGCGTCTGGTGTTAAAAGTTCTACGTGAACGGAAGCATATTGTTCACCCGTGGAGTAGTTCTGGCCACCATCGAAGCTGGCCTGGTTAATCCTAAGAACACTATGAACGACCAGGCTATCAGCATCGCCCATGCGTTGTTCCTTGGCGAATTTTGCATCGGCTTGTTGCAAGGCTTGCTCCATGTGAAGGCCGAACTCGCGTACTTTTTCAGGCGGTGTTCCTGAAGCAAACTTAACGTTGCCAAGTAATATATGGCTTTCAGGTTGGGGGAAGAAGTCTGACTTGACCCGGCCCGAGGCAATCAGAGTGATACTGACAGCCAGGATCGCGACGGATAGACAAAGAATAACGCCTCGATTCTCGATCGATTTTTCGGATAAAGGGCGGAAGAAATTATCCCGAAAGCGATTAAAACCTTGATCGATTTTTTCCCGATATGAACCCGCTGCATTGGCTTTAAAGGAGCGCTTAAAGGAATGATTTAAATGACCTGGTAAGACGAGAAAGCACTCAATTACAGAGGCGATAATGACACAGATAATTACTAGTGGAATGTCGAACAGAATGTTGCCGATAATGCCGCTAATGAGCATCAATGGCAGGAAGGCAGAAACGGTTGTCAACGAAGAAGATAAGACTGGCACGAACATCCTGCGAGCACCGCCTTCAGCAGCACGTAGAGGGTTTTCACCTTTGCTATAGTGAGTGAGGGCATCTTCGCCTACAACAATTGCATCATCGACAATGATGCCCAGCGCCATGATTAGCGCGAACATGCTGACCATGTTGATACTGCCGCCAACGAGGTAGAGTATTGCAAGTGTGCCCATAAATGATATTGGGATACCGACAGCAACCCAAAAGGCCACACGACCATTGAGGAATATGAATAGGATGCTGACCACTAGAATCAAGCCGCCTAGGCCGTTTTTGATTAGCAGGTTAATACGGTCCTCAATTAGTACGTAGGCTTCATTATAAGCGTGTAACTGAACAGTTTGAGGGAGTAGGGGCTTTGTGTCAGCCAACCAATTATTAAGAGTCTCAGCTGCTTTCAAGGTGTCGGAAGACTGGGTGCGAAGAACTCGTAACAAAACAGCAGGCCTGTTTTGATAAAAGACCTCTATTTGATTGTCTTTATTACGTTGTTGCACCACCGCGATGTCTTCGAGCTTAATGGGTTCGGCAGAACTTCCGCTTAGTATGGCCAGCTGTTCAAAGCCACTTTCACTTCTTCGCTGTTCAATGCTTCTAAGTTCTTTGGCTGCTTCACTTTTTCCGCTGGTACCTGCTGGGATATCCTGACTGGCATTGAGTATTTGCTGGCCGAGTTGGGGAAGTGACATTTTTAATGCGCTGATCTGTTTGCTATCAACCTGAATGGCTATCTCTTGAGATGGCAGGCCAATAAACTCGACTTTTGCAACGCCTCTGTCTAGTAGTTCTCTTTCATACTGGTAGGCAAGTGGGCGTAGTTCTTCTAATGTGCCATCCGAAGAAAGAATGATGGTTGCAACGTCCTCATTTAACGAAACTTTTGATACTTCGGGCGTTTCAGAATCAGAGGGAAGGTTTCTTACCAGGTCAACGTATTCTTTAACTTGGTCGAGGGCCAAGCCCATATCACTGCCTTCATCATATTCCAGGACGATGACGCCAGCGCTTTGATAAGACGTCGAACGCATTTCTTTCACGTAATCTAGATTGCGCAACTGCTGTTCTAGCGGTGTGACAATCGACTTGGCCACATCTTCTGCACTGGCACCTGGCCAGGTAACGCGGACGATAACGTAGTCGGGTTCGAAGTTTGGTAAGAACTGAGTGTTAAGTTTGATTAGTGATACCGCACCTGCAAGCAGCATAATCAGCATGAGCAGGTTGGCTGCTACTTTATGTTGAGCAAAGCGGCCAATTAAATCTGAGCGGTGATCACCTGGGTTTTGTTCGTGATTTACAATGCTCATTCTTAGCTACGCTCTTTAACTTTTAGACCGGAAATTGCATTGGGGAGCTGGGTTGTTGTGACCTTATCGCCATCGCCTAGATGCTTACTACGAATAATGACTCTGTCTTGAAGAGTCTCTTCATTTGCAGAATTCGTGCTAAGACTTAAAAGCTGTTTTCCTAATACTTCAATATTTAGCGATTGAAGCCGTCCCTCCTCAATACGATAAATTCGATTTGTTCCATAGATTGCCGACACGGGTAGAGTGAATACGTTTGTTAGTGCTGGCATATCAATGCGTAATCGTAATGCTTTGTTTAGAATCAAGTTATGCTCTTCGCTAGCAGGTCTAAATAGAGCATCGACACCGCCATTGCTGAGACTTGCCTGGCCAGATAAGCGCAGAAGTTGTAATGGTATTTCTGATTGATGGCTAAGTGCCGTGGCTTGGATGTTGATACCCTGTTGCAGTGCATCACTAATAAGTGCCAGATATTTGTCGGGTACTTGAGCGCGGAGCTCCATATTCTTTCGGTCGTAGAGAGAAACCAGTGCTTGTCCCATTTGTATTCGCTCACCCGGAGCGACCTTAACACTTGTGACAATACCGTCAAAAGGGGCTCTGATCTGAGCGCGCTCAGCATCGATTTCTGCGTCTTTCAGCAAGGTGAGGGCTCGTACTTTTTTAGCTTGAAGCTGCTTTAAACGATTAGGGTGGTCGGCAATATTTAGCTTTCGGGCATTGACGGATAAAGCTTGCTGAGCACGGCTAGACTCGGCACTATCGTAGCGTTCCTGTGCGACCAGGTTAGAAGCTTTTAGTTTTGCCTGACGGGCCAGTGCTTGCTCGGCAATTTCTAGTAATCGTTTTTCTTCAACCAGAGAATCCTGATCGGTTTTAAAGCGTAGCTTCTCTGCATCGATTAGAGCATCTAGCTCATTAATATCAGCTTGCCGCTGTGCCAGGGTAAGTTCGATTTCGCGAGCATCGAGTTGGACCAGTAGGTCGCCCATTTTTACGCTAATTCCTTCTCGCACTGGAACTTGCATTACGTCGGCAGTGATCGCAGCGCTTAATGTTGAGTCGAAAGGCGATTCAACCCGTGCCAATAGTTCGACTTGAGGCTGCGCCTGGGTTTCCTTAAGTATGATGCTTGATACTAGCCATTCCTTTTCTTTGGTTTCTTTTTTGGGTGGTTTGGGCTTAGAAACGACGAGCGCAAAAATGATCAAGGCTGCCACCGCTAGGATAATGACAGGTAAAAACCAGCTGTGCTTTTGGCGGAGGTTCTGGAATGTGTTCATTGTGTTGATTCCACAGTGTTAAAGGAATAAAAGCTTAAGTAATCTTGAGTCTAATCTGAGTATTTTTAATCTTTCACTTGGCTAGAGCAGCTTAGGTATTAAAGTCCCCCCAGAGCCACTGAAGCAATGCCAGGCACGCTACAGGGGCTGTTTCTGTACGCAATACTCTTGGGCCGAAGGTGCTTGGGATAAACTTATTATCACAGGCCATGCTGATTTCAGCTTCACTTAACCCCCCTTCAGGACCAATAAGAATATTGACATGGCCAGGGGCGGGGGAGATATCAGATAAACGTTGGCGGTCTCTGTGGTGTAAAACCAAAGACAAGCCCTTAGATGATTGTTGCTGAACCCAGTCATCGACATTCAATATCGGATGGACGGTCGGCACCGTTGCGCGCCCACATTGTTCAGCAGCGCTAATTGCAACCTGTTGCCAGTGCTGAACACGTTTGCTTGCACGTTCATTGTTAAGGCGCAATTCGCAGCGCTCACTATCTAAGGGTGTAATCGCATTAACGCCCATCTCAGTACTCTTTTGGATGGCGTAGTCCATTCGGTCACCCCGAGACATGACCTGGCCGATATGGGTCTTAAGTTTAGATTCACTGACAGCATTTTCAGCGATGCCGATACTAGTAGCGAAAGACTTTTTGCTAGTTTCCTGAATGGTAGCGGGGTAGAACTTACCGTCGCCATTAAAAAGCCTAAGCTGGTCACCAGCTTTCATTCTAAGCACTTTTAAAAGGTGCTGCGCTGCTTGGCCCTCGATTACGGTATTTGAGGATGCTTCGAGAGGCTGATCAACATAAATATTCGGAATGCGCATCGTGCGTTTTACCAGCTCAGTG
>NZ_LWGJ01001023.1:0-15729 GCF_001635845.1 Oleiphilus sp. HI0132
GTCAAAATACTAAAATGTGACAAAAAATCAGGTAAATATGTTTCGATAGGTAACGCCTGGTAACATTTTTGGAGGAAAGTGATTTTCTTAATTACAGTAAGTGTTTCCTTATGCAACAAAATGTGAGGCAGGTCTCACTTCTAGTTGCTCTTTTTGCGAGGTATTCCTAGTCGCTGTCTACGTTCCCATAGATTCTTACGGCTGATGCCCAGGCGCTTGGCCAGTTCTGTTTCATTCATATGGTCTTGGTTTTCGAGAACAAATTGTTGGAAATAGTCTTCGATTGATAAGCTTTTGCTAGAGGAGGCTGAAGACTTTTCGGCAGATGGGAGTTGGGAAGCTGCGCTGTAAGGGGAATTAACTTGTGGTGTAATCAATCCCTTTGGAATATTGATATCATCAACTTCCGACTCAATATCTAATAATTCAGCGGTAATCATCTTGTTATCGCAAAGAATGGTTCCACGCTCAATAGCATTTTCAAGTTCACGGACATTTCCAGGCCAGTGATATTCCTGAACGGCTTTCATTGCATCCGGACTGAACTTGATATTTGCTTGGCCAAGCTTGTCACTTGCTTTGGCAAGCAAAGTATTTGCAAGACCAAGAATATCATCGCCTCGCTCTCTTAATGGGGGGAGCTTGAGCTGGACAACATTTAGACGATAGAACAAATCTTCTCGAAATTGGCCAGTACGAGAAAGTGCCTTGAGGTTTCGGTGAGTTGCGGCAATAAGCCGAACATTAACTTGTCGAGACTGGGTTGAGCCAACACGCCTGATTTCCCCTTCTTGCAGAACGCGTAATAAGCGAGCTTGGGCTTCAAGTGGTAGTTCACCTATTTCGTCCAGAAATAAGGTGCCGCCATCAGCGGCTTCGATTAGACCGTTTCGAGCGCTTACTGCCCCGGTAAATGCGCCTTTTTCGTGACCGAATAGTTCGGACTCAATTAGCGATTCAGGGATTGCGGCACAGTTGATACAAATATATTCGTGATTACGACGATTGCTTAATTTATGGATAGCTCGCGCGGCCAGCTCTTTACCACTGCCTGTTTCGCCTTGAATTAATACGGTTGCTTCAGTAGGTGCCACTTTTTTCATTAAGTGGAACACTTTCTTCATGGCTTGGCATTGGCCGAAAATTAGTTGACCGATCTGCTTATCTGCATCGTCATCTTCATTGCTGGTCGCGCTCGCTAGAATGGGAGAGGGAGTTTGCTTCAGTATGCTGTTGACGATGTCAATCAGGTCTTTATGGTCAAAGGGTTTGGCGAGGTAATCAGCCGCACCAAGTTTCATAGCGTCGACAGCGGAGCGTAAACTGGCTTGCCCCGTAGTGACCAAAACAGGTACGCCCTGAGCTAATTTTATAATATCTGTCCCGGGCTGGTTGGGCAGGTGGATATCCGAAATGATTAAATCAAAAGAGGGTAGCGCATAAGTTTCAGCGGCCTCGTTGACTGATGATGCGACATCAACCTGGTGTAAAGCATCTTCTAGAAAATTTTGTAAACCCGCGCGGTGATCAATGTCATCTTCAATGATTAATATTCGGCGCATGTAGCCCTGCTTAAATTAGGTTTAGTTGCTTTATTGTGTGGACGAAGAATCATAACTTATTTTGACTTCATACCAAAGCTGGCACGCGAAAACTCAATATGGAGATGGAAGCTCTTTAACTCGTGAGAGAACTTTAGGGTTCCAGTGTTCAATGGCAGTTTCTAGCATTTGAGGGATAGATAAGCATTTTGATGATATCTCAATCCCCAACAGCCTAAAGATACAGCTCAAATTCTCTTTGGCTTGGAGAGAAGAGACGGCCTTCGCGTGGTTTTGTTTACTCAGCTTCTGACCTTTAGCAGATAGTACCGGGAAATGAGAGAATTCGGGAGGCTTATAGTCAAGCGCTTGATAGAGTGCCAATTGCATGGGAGTAGAGAAGAGTAGGTCGTAGCCTCTTACGACATGTGTAATATTCTGTCGGTGATCATCATTAACCACAGCTAGTTGATAAGCATAAAAGCTTTCTTTACGCTTAAGAACAAAATCATCATCTAGTTTATACGAGTGTTCACCTTGCATGCCGTCATGCCAATAATATAGTTCTTCGGTATTCCTAAACTTCTGAGCACAGTTTTGCTTATCGACAGACTGGCGTAGGCAAGCTTCATTGTGTCGACCACCGTTTGTAGCCAAGTATTTTCGACTACAGGGGCAATAGAAAATTGCTTTTCTTAAGTCCAGTTTTGTTAACAAGCTTTCGTATTCAGCACTATGTGCTGATTGAAAAACTATTGGTTCATCCGAGAATAAATGGTGGGCTTCAAGTGTCTCGATAATTTGCTGGCTAGCGCCGGGTGCTTCACGTAAGGGGTCAATATCTTCAATTCTTACAAGCCAGGTACCCGAATTTCTCCTTGCCTCTAAATAGGAAACCAAGGCAGCGAAGAGTGAACCAAAGTGTAAAGGGCCGGTAGGGGACGGAGCAAAGCGACCGCGATATGAGCTCATAGATCTAAGGATATTGGGTAGGAGTAGCTCCCACCCAATCTATCAGGATTAAATTCCTGTTTGGCGCTCTTTAATTTCAGCGAGCGTTTTACAGTCGATGCATAGGGTTGCAGTAGGTCGTGCTTCAAGCCGACGAATACCGATCTCTACACCGCAAGAATCGCAAAAGCCATAGTCATCATCTTCGATGCGGTCTAAGGTTTTATCGATCTTCTTGATTAGCTTGCGCTCACGATCACGTGTTCGAAGCTCAAGACTGAACTCCTCTTCTTGTGTCGCTCGGTCACTTGGATCTGCATAGTTAGAAGCGTCTTCTTTCATATAATGCACAGTACGATCTACTTCTTCCATTAGCTCAAGCTTCCAAGCTAAAAGGATTTGGCGAAAGTGCTCGCCCTGTTCATCGTTCATGTACTCCTCACCGTCTTTTTCGACGTAAGGGGTGAAATTCGTCATTTCTTGGGATTTTTGTTGGTTTTCCGGCATAACATTCTTCTCATTGTTACTTACTGATTGCTTCTCGTTGGCAAGCCGGGACAACGAGATTCCATTTAGCATATTAAAAAGCTAAGCCCACAAAAATTAGCAGAAACAATCAAATTAAGCCAATTTTTCTTATACGAATGTAGAATTGGCAACATATTCTTTGTATAAAAAGATCATGATCGGCAGCTGAAGCAGGAAATAAAAGACAAGTGAGTGATTCGAGCTATACTGAAGTTCTAAGCGAAGGTTTTGATCTCTAAGACGAGACAAAGCTGAAAAGCAAATTCAAATTTTGCAGGATGAACGAATGTCCCAAAAAAGTATTATGCTCGTTGATGATAGTCGCATATCGCGCCTGATGCTGAAAGCTATTATCAGTGCGCACTATCCAGATTGGAGTGTGACTGAAGCTGAAGATGCCCGAAAGGCACTGAAGCTATGTCAGAGTGGTCAGTTTGATTTTATTACTTTAGATATGAATATGCCGGGAGTTGATGGCCTGACGATATCGCCGGAACTTCAAGAAGCGTGCCCAAGCGCGAAAATCGCTTTATTAACAGCGAATTTTCAGGAGCGAGTCCAGGAGCAAGCTGCAGAGCAGGGCCTTAGCTTCATTCCAAAGCCGATTACTGAGGATAAAATAATCGATTATCTTAAGAAATGTTTGGGCGGTGCCTAGTTCGGACTAGCAATTTGCTAAAAAGGACTTATTATCCGGTAGCTTAGCGGCTGGCCTTAGAGGCGACTTATAGCTTAAACTTACCGGGCCTGGTTTTTATAGCCTTAGAGCTTGTCTGCCCTGTCGGGTTTCGATTTATTATTCTTGGACGGATAGAATGTTTGCAGAAATTTTTAATTTGGTGATCGATACCGTGTCATCACTGTACGTGATGATTGTTTTGATGCGATTTATCTTGCAACTCTCCCGAGCAGATTTCTATAACCCCATTTCCCAGTTTGTTGTTAAAGCGACGAACCCTTTGCTTATCACTTTAAGACGATTAATACCAGGTATAGCGGGCATCGATCTGGCTTCATTGGTGCTAGCAATATTAGTACAGACAGTTGCTGTTGGTATCAAGGTTGCGGTGTTGGGGTATGCGATATCGAATCCGATTAATATTGTTTTGTTATCGGCCATATTGGTTGCGAGCTTTTTAATAAAAATCTATTTTTGGTCTCTAATTATCATGATCGTTGCAAGTTGGATTGCACCCGGCAGCGGGCACCCAGCCTTACTCTTGATTAATCAGATTACCGAGCCCTTGATGAAGCCCTTTCGTAAGATCTTGCCAGCTATGGGCGGCTTGGATTTATCACCAATATTTGCATTTCTTACGCTTCAGGTGCTCGAAACGGTCGTGAGCCATTTAATGCGAATGATCTGACGCTTAGATAGTCTTAAGGGCTAAGCTTTGTGTAGGGAATGCCAATACCCGCACAGATAAATTACCTATAAGGGTCTATGATCGTGAAGGAATAGGCGGAAGCTTTTAATGGCTCGCCTGGAATGATTGCTTTTAAGCACGTTAAGTGGTGACTTTGCATGTCTATAAACGACTTATCACAACAGGTTGATGCCTTCCATGATTGGAAGCGGCAGCTGAGTAGCTCCGTTGAGCGCTACAAACAGTGGTTGGTCGATGCTGGCTTGTATAGTAACGAACTCGATGCTCGCTTACAGCGTGGTTTAGGGCTTTTACACGATGAGTTACTAACGGTAGCCCTGGTTGGGGAATATTCCCGAGGTAAAACAGAACTGATCAACGCCTTGGTATTCTCAAGCTTTGGCCAGAGAATGTTACCGTCCCAGGCGGGTCGTACGACCATGTGCCCGACTGAAATTTTCTACGATCAACACCAGAAAAAAAACTACCTCAAGCTATTACCGATCGACTCCCGATCACAAAACCAGACCATTAGCGAATTAAAAAAGAGCGACCATGAGTGGCGTTATTTTCCCATTGATCCTCGTAATCAAGAGTCGATGGCTGAAACACTCAGGCAAATCGCTGAAACACGAGTGGTTTCTTTTGCCCAGGCGCGTGAACTAGGCTTTGATGAAGGCTCGCTGGAACGCGCCAAGAATTCAGATAAGGTCTTAATACCGGCGTGGCGCCATGCTTTATTGAGCCTTGATAGCCCGATCTTACGCAAAGGTTTATGTATCCTGGATACGCCAGGTTTAAACGCCTTAGGCTCAGAGCCCGAACTCACCATTAGCATGATTCCTAATGCCCAGGCTGTTATCTTTATGCTGAGTGCTGACACGGGCGTTACAGCCAGTGACATGGCAATCTGGAAGCAGTATATCGATGTGCATGAGTCTGAACACCGTGCAGGTCGTTTTGCTGTGCTGAATAAAATAGATGTGCTCTGGGATGACCTGCAGGGTGAACCGCATATTAGTGCTTCGATTGAGCAAATTCGGCACCTAACAGCCAAGCAGCTGAATATGGATGCAGAAGATGTTTTGCCTTTATCTGCAAAACAGGGTTTGATTGCTAAAATCAGAAAAGACCATTCATTATTGCAAAAAAGTGCTTTTCCTAAATTGGAGAAGCTAATTTCCAAGCGAATTATTGCCGAGCGTGAGTCAACGATTTACAAAGATCTTCTGCGAGATTTGCAAAAGATGCTGCATGGCTCGCAATCAGTTTTGAATGACCGTTTGGCTAACTTATACGAGCGTCACGAAGGGCTAGAAAGAGAAGTACTAAGCCCCGAAATGTTGCAGAATCTAGCCAAAGAAACGCACACCGAGCACGATATCTATCACCGCAAACTGATCACTTTACGCTCTAGTCGACGTTTGATGGAGTCGCAAGGAGAAGTATTGCAGCAATTGGTTAGTGAAGAGCGCTTGAAAGAAGTGCTCAAACATACCAAGCGTGATATGCAAGATTGTTGGAGCACCGTTGGCTTGGTTCACTCGATGAATAAATTTTTCGATAAGATGGATAAAGAACTCGATAATGTCGAGAGTGAAGCAAAAATTGCCGACAAAATGGTTCATGCAATTTATAAGCGCTTCAAGTCGGACGTTCATGCCAAGTACCTTAAACCAAGAAAGTTTACAATTGGTGAGCAGCGCAAAGCGCTAGAGGCTTTGAAAGCAAAGTTGGTGAAGTTCTGTCGACGACCTAAAATGTTTATGACGGAACAATCGGTGCTGATAAATCACTTTTTTAATACCTTTGCTGCAGAGATGCGTCTGATCCAGCTGCAAATTATTAAACAAGCCAAGCAGTGGCCAGAAGAGGCTTTATTACCGCTTATTCAATATACTCATGAGCAAAAAACCATGCTCGAAGAGCGTGTGAGCCACTTAAGGAATTTAGCGAGTTCGAGTAAGGACAAAAAGGTTCAGCAGGCTAAATTGAAAGAACTGATCGATAGAACGCATCAGCAAATTAGCGAAGTTGAGCAAATACATCAGAGCCTGAGTACACCGCCGCCAAGCAATGTGATTAGTATTCAGGATATTGCCATTCGCTAGAGGGCCGTTTACACTCCGCTTTTCTTGATACGCATCATAAAGAGCCCTAATCCAACGCATGCCTGAAACTGCCAGTTCCTCACCAAACACTTCTAACGCGCAAGCGATGCACTCTGTAGGTATCGTTGAGCCGAAAGTTGCACATTTTGACCAAGCGCTAAATCTGATCAGTGGCAAGACGCTGCAACAATATGAGCTTGTCTATGAAACTTACGGCGAGCTGAACGAAAACAGAACTAACGCAATATTGATCTGCCATGCCTTGAGCGGCGATCATCATGCCGCGGGTTTTCATTCGGAATCTGATAAGAAGCCTGGCTGGTGGGACTCGTGTATAGGCCCAGATAAGCCAATAGATACCAATCGCTTTTTTGTGGTGAGCCTGAATAACCTGGGTGGCTGCAGTGGTAGTACCGGGCCAAACACTATCAACCCTGAAACCGGTGAGCTCTATGGCCCAGACTTTCCTATTATTACTGTTGACGATTGGGTCGAAAGTCAAGCTCGCTTGGCTGACCGTTTAGACATTGACGTTTGGGCTGCGGTGGTCGGTGGGAGTCTAGGCGGTATGCAGGCTTTGGCGTGGTCGCTCAATTATCCCGAGCGTTTGAAACATGCGGTGGTTATTGCCTCAACACCTAAGCTGACTGCTCAAAATATTGCTTTTAATGAAATCTCTCGTAAAGCGATTACCTCTGACCCCGATTTTCATCAAGGTCACTATTACAGCCAAGATACCATACCGTCGAAAGGCTTGATGCTCGCTCGTATGATTGGTCATGTGACCTATCTGTCTGACGCCTCAATGGGTGAAAAGTTTGGTAGGGATCTAAAGGAAGAAGCCTTCAACTTTGGCTATGATGTTGAGTTTGAAGTCGAGAGCTACCTAAACTATCAAGGTGAGCGCTTCTCAAAAACCTTTGATGCCAATACTTATTTATTAATGACACGGGCTTTGGATTACTTTGACCCGGCTGAAAAAACAGAAGGTTCTCTTGAGAAAGCACTAGGCAAAGCCCAGTGTGGCTATTTTGTTGTTTCCTTTAGTACAGACTGGCGCTTTTCTCCCGAGCGTTCAGAGCGTTTGGTTGAAGCTATGACTAAAGCAGGTAAACGTGTCTGTTATGCAGAGGTAGACTCAGAATATGGACATGATGCGTTTTTAATTCCAACGGAGCGCTATATGGCTATCTTCTCAGCTTATATGAAGCGTATTGCTGAGGAGATAAAATAATGCGTGCCGACCTGAGACTGATAGAACCCTGGGTGAAAGAAAGCAGCCGTGTGCTCGATTTAGGTTGTGGTGATGGCACTTTACTGGCGCACTTACAGCAGGAAAAGAAGGTCCTTGGATATGGGCTAGAGATTGCGTCAGAGCAGATAACCCGATGCATTGAGAAGGGAGTTAATGTTATAGAGCATGATCTGGACAAAAGAGGCCTGTCTCAATTTGCCGATCAGCAGTTTGATACGGTGATTATGACGCAAGCTCTACAGGCAGTCCGGCGTCCGGATGTGATGCTTGATGAAATGATGCGTCTCGGAAATCAGGGAATTGTTACCTTTCCAAATTTTGGCTATTGGCGTTGCCGCCATTACCTTTTGTGGAATGGCAAAATGCCGATGTCGAAAACTTTGCCGCATACCTGGTATAACACACCGAACATCCACCTCTGCACCTTTAAGGACTTTGAAGCGCTTTGTGTTCAAAAAGGTATCAAGATCCTGAACCGCGAAGTGGTGGATGCAGAGTTTGAACAGAGTAGTTTTGCGCGCATGTGGCCAAATCTATTTGCCGAATTTGCGGTATACCGCATTAGTAAATAATTCACTTTTTCTGATCCAATAGGCTCAAGCGTATGAATTCAGCGATGATACGAACCTTAACAAGTTTAATTTTTTTGCTCACGACTTTTCTTTCTGTTGCAGCGAATGCAGAGAAGAAAGAGGTATTTCCAGGGCCTGATGGCAGCGATTATGAAGTACACTATATTGCCTTTGCCTCGACCTTCCTCGATGAAGAGGTTGCAAGGCAGTATCAACTAGTTAGAAGTCGTTCTTTAGGCTTGGTTAATATCAGTATTATTAAGGTCGATAAGGAGGGAAAGCGAAAAGCAGTGGGTGGTTCCGTGCAGGCAGAGATGATCAATGAGATTCGCCAGTCGCAGTTTTTATCTTTCCAGCAAGTTATAGAAGGCGATGCTATTTACTACCTGGCTCAGCTTCAATATCGCGAGGGTGATTTGTTGACCTTTGACGTAACGGTTTACCCGCAAGGTGGAACACAGCCACTAAAACTGAGGTTTACGCAAAACTTCTATAACGATTAGCAGGTCAGGCAGAGATGAAAATTGTATTAGCTACGGGTAACCAGGGAAAACTTCGAGAGTTTAAATTACTGCTGGCTGATCATGATATTGAGGTCAGCCCGCAATCAGATTATAACTTTGAGCCGCCTGAAGAAACGGGGCTCAGCTTTGTTGAGAATGCCATTATTAAAGCGCGTTGCGCAGCCAAAATGACAGGCCTACCCGCTTTGGCGGATGATTCGGGTATCGCGATTGACGCCTTACAGGGACAGCCCGGTATTTATTCAGCTCGTTTTGCAGGTGAGGGAGCTAGTGACCAGGATAACATCGACCTGGTTTTGAAAAAGTTAGGGGGGGTTCCCGAGGCAGAAAGAACAGCGCAATTCCATTGTGTTCTGGTTTATATGTCGCATGCTGAAGATCCAACACCTTTAATTTGCCATGGCCGTTGGCCTGGTAGAATTACTGAAACTCAGAGTGGCAGTGAAGGTTTTGGCTATGACCCGGTATTTTGGGTATCTGATCAACAATGTACCGCAGCAGAATTGACGAAAGAAGAGAAAAACAAAATTAGCCACCGTGGCCAGGCAACCCAGGCTTTGCTCGACAAAATTGAGCTAATCAAAGCGTCAATGGCTTAGGCTGAGCCTTGAATACACTGCCTCCACTAAGTCTCTATGTACACATTCCCTGGTGTGTACGCAAATGCCCTTACTGCGACTTCAACTCCCATGTCAGTGCTGAAATTCCAGAACAGGCCTATCTAAATAAGCTTCTTGAAGATTTGGACTTTGATAGGGAATTTGCACAGGGCCGTAAAATTGAATCGATCTTTTTTGGTGGCGGTACACCGAGTTTAATGTCAGGTGAGTTTTATCAGCGCTTACTACCTGCCATAGATAAGCGATTGCCTTTTGCCGAGCATATCGAAATCACACTCGAGGCTAATCCAGGTACGACTGAAGCGAAGCGATTTCAAGCTTATGCTCAAGCAGGTATTAACCGCCTATCTTTAGGTGTTCAGAGTTTTAAAGACCGCTATTTGGAAAAGCTTGGGCGCATTCACTCTGCTAGTGAAGCAATGAAGGCCATTGAACAAGCACACGAGGGAGGTATTACTAACTGTAATATTGATTTGATGCATGGTTTGCCCGGGCAAACATTGGATGATGCCATGGATGATATCCAAAGTGCATTATCGCTTGGGCCGAATCACTTATCCTGGTATCAATTGACGATCGAACAAAATACCGAGTTCTATCGCTACCCGCCTGCTCTACCTGAAGATGAACTGATGTGGGATATTCAAAATAATGGCCTGCAATTGTTAGGCGAGAAGGGTTTTCAGCAGTACGAAGTCTCGGCATTCTCGAAACCAGATTTTCAAGCTAAGCACAATCTTAATTACTGGCAGTTTGGTGACTATCTTGGCATTGGTGCCGGTGCACACTCTAAAATCACTTTGCTAGATGATGCTCAGCAGCTTAGGGGAATGTATCGCTACCGTAAGACTCGAACCCCAAACGATTACTTAAAAGCAATTGCTAGTAGGCGCTCTGATGTCAGTTCAGGGCCTAGTATTAGAGTGGGCGAACAAGCTATTCCACAAGAAGATTTAGCTTTCGAGTTTATGATGAATGTTCTACGTCTGACGAAAGGTGTGCCAGCTTCACTACTATCTCAGCGTACGGGCCTGGAACTCAGCGTCTTAGAGCCTATGTTAACGGAACTCAAGACAAGGGGCTTGATGAAGGAAGAAGGCCTATGTACGACGGACAAAGGCCTGTTATTTCTGAATACTATTTTAGAAGGTTTTACAGAAAACTAAGCAAGAGACTTGAGCACTTTTCGTGCTGCTTCAACTGTTGCTTCAATTTCCTTATCGCTGTGCGCGCTTGAAACAAAGCCAGCTTCAAACGCAGACGGCGCAAGATAAACACCTTCTTCTAACATCGCATGATAGAAAGCCTTGAAACGAGGCAAGTCACATTCCATGACTTGATCAAAGCGAGAAACTTGCTCTGCTTCGGTAAAGAAGAAACCAAACATTGCACCCACCTGGTTAAAGGTCATTGGCACACCGGCTTCTTTAGCAGCTGCTTTTAAGCCGTCTACCAGTTTCGTGGTTTGCAGACTTAGCGCTTCATAGAAACCTGGCTCGGATATCGCATTCAGCATAGCTAGACCGGCTGCCATGGCGAGCGGATTACCCGATAAAGTACCGGCTTGGTAGACTGGGCCTGTAGGCGCTATCGCTTGCATAATATCTGTACGGCCACCGAAAGCGCCGACCGGTAAACCACCGCCAATTACTTTTCCTAAAGTAGTTAGGTCAGGCTTCACATTGTATACAGACTGGGCTCCGCCTAAAGCGGTTCTGAAGCCAGTCATGACTTCATCAAAGATCAAGACACTTTCATGTTTGTCACAGACTTCTCGTAAGCTTTCTAAAAAGCCAGGTACTGGAGGAATGCAGTTCATATTCCCGGCAACGGGTTCGACAATAATCGCAGCAACCTGGTCACCCATTTCATCAAACAGTGCTTTAACTTGGTCTGCATCATTATAGGTAAGGGTGATTGTATGCTCGGCGACACTCGCAGGTACTCCAGGTGAATTAGGCACGCCAAGCGTTAGCGCGCCAGAGCCTGCTTTAACGAGTAGCGAGTCAGCATGCCCGTGATAACAGCCTTCGAACTTAACGATTTTATCGCGTCCGGTAAAACCACGCGCCAAGCGAATAGCGCTCATGGTTGCTTCGGTTCCCGAACTCACCATACGAACCATTTCAATAGAAGGGACAAGTTCGCAAACCTTTTTCGCCATGATGGTTTCGATTTCAGTTGGCGCACCGTAGCCCAAGCCGTGGTCTAGTTGCGCTTTCACGGCAGAGATTACATCCGGGTTGGCATGGCCCAAGATCATTGGTCCCCATGACGCGACATAGTCGATATAGCGCTTGTCGTCGGCATCTACTAAATAGGCGCCTTCACCGCGTTCAAAGAAAATGGGAGTACCTTCAACACCTTTAAATGCGCGCACCGGGGAGTTTACGCCGCCTGGGATCACACTTTGGGCATCGTTGAAAAGATCTTCGGATCGAGACATATTGGAACCTGTTTCTAAATTAATAAGTTTGAATTTGTTTAAATGCGGCGCTTAGCGCCAGCGCAGCTTGGTAGATATCTGCCTGGCCAAAGAGACTATTAATGACCGCAATATTATGAGGAGGAGTATCTCTGAAGCGAGCAATATTGTCTATGCTAATACCCCCAATGGCTAGTACGGGAA
Organism: Oleiphilus sp. HI0132; assembly: GCF_001635845.1. Lineage (NCBI taxonomy): Bacteria > Pseudomonadati > Pseudomonadota > Gammaproteobacteria > Oceanospirillales > Oleiphilaceae > Oleiphilus > Oleiphilus sp. HI0132. The sequence goes on from NZ_LWGJ01001023.1 coordinate 12,099, forward strand.
TACTCAATTGCAGTGCTTGCTTGAATGTTTCCAGGCTACATGGAGGCGCTTCTGGCTTAGTTTGTGATTCAAAAAAACGACCAAAAGCACAGTATGATGCGCCTTGGTTAATACAGTCCTGAGCATATTGCAGGTCACTATGGCAGGTAACGCCAATGATCTTTTTGTCGCCGAGTGCTTGCCGTGCTTCGCTTAAGTGGCCGTCAGATTTTCCAAGATGCAGCCCATCTGCATCGCTGTCGAGGGCCAGGGCCAGGCTGTCATTAATGATTAGTGCTGCCTGGTACTTATGGCACAAGGCTTTGAGTCGGAGTGCCTTGGCAAGCGCCTGATCTGGCTTTGATTGCTTATCCCGATATTGGATAACACGGCAGCCACCTTTAAGCGCACTTTCTACCCCGGTAAACAGAGACTCGCCAGGAAGCAAAGAAGGATCAGTAATGCCGTATATGCCTTGCGGGAGTGTCGAGACCGGCATGTTAAAAGGGCTTCACAACAACAAGAATAACGATGCTAATAAGCAGTAATACCGGGAACTCATTAAACCAACGATAAAATACGTGGCTTCGGGTATTATTGTCGCTAGCAAACTGCTTGAGAATCTTGCCGCAATAGAAGTGATAGCCAACAAGAATCGCGACCAGTGTTAATTTGGCGTGTAACCAGCCACCGTGGAAGTAACCTTCTACATTATAGGAAATTAGCCAAAGCCCCAGCACAATCGTTGCAATCATCGAAGGGGTTCCAATGCCGCGGTATAGCTTTCGTTCCATAACTTTGAAACGCTCTAAGCTGGTTTGGTCTGTTGACTGAGCGTGGTAGACAAATAAGCGGGGCAAGTAAAATAAGGCGGCAAACCAGCATACAACAGCAACAATGTGAAAGCTTTTTACCCAAAGCATGTTTATTTCCTTTTGTATTGATAATAATTTTCGACTTCAGCGCGAGTGACGATACCCAGGACACGCGAAACGGTAGGAGCACTGGTTCTCTCGACATATAAGGCTTCAGTTTTAGTTTCTGTAAAGCGGTCAAGGGTTTCCTGAAGCGTGGCTTGAAAGTAGAGAGAGGCAATATCTTTTCGCTGTGCCGGGATTTCAAACAGGTCGATCAGGATGCGCTCCTTAATCGGGTGCTCCTCACCCTCGACCAGCTCCTGTTCGTTTTCCTCCAGGTAGTGCGCAAGATCGACCGTGGGAAGAAGCGAAACTGGTTTACCATCGCTGTTATTGATTAGTATCCATTTAGGCTCCTGGCGCAAAATTTCCTTGGCTTCCTCGTAAACTATATGCCGTTTCGTCGGACTAAATTGTCGGGTCATAATGGCGCCAACACTGACGCGGCGAAGTGCCTGAATAACCGGGCTATTGTGATAATCGAGACCTTGTTCCTTCAATATACTCAGGAAAATAGACTGCTGCTTGAACACTTCACTTGCAACCATACTGGATACAACAATGATCAACATTCCCGGCATGATTATATTGGGGTTTTGCGTAAGTTCTAATAAGGCTAATAGTGCGGCCAAGGGAGCTTGTAGCGCGGAACCCATCATCGCACCCATACCCAACATAGCGTAGAAGCCAGCTGAGGAGGCGGTTTCAGGCATAATCCATTCAGCGATTAGGCCAAATACGCCGCCAACGGTTGCACCAATAAAGAGAATTGGGCCCACAAGTCCACTTGGCATCCCCAAGCCAATGCTAATGCCCGTTACCACAATTTTTACCACGGCGATGCAGCACAGTAGAAGCAAACCAAACTCGCCCAAAAGCGTTTGGTTTACAGTGTCATAGCCTACCCCCATTATCTCGGGCACAAATGCTGCCGCAACGGCGGTTAAGGCACCGGCAGCGGAGATCCGATAGAAAATATTGCTAGTGCTATTACGCAAGGTGAGCTTGATCAAGCCAACAAAGCAGGCTGAAACAATACCAATACCTATGCCACAGATAATGATATAGGGAATTTCCATCAGAGAGTTCATATACAGCTGGGGCACGAGGAAGGCAGGGTCTGCGCCATAGAAAACCTGAGAAATAATCGCTGCTGCAACCGAAGCCAGGATGACTGGCGTAAAACCGGCAATGCTATATTCCATCATCACGACTTCCATAGCGAAAATGACTCCGGCAATGGGGGTGTTGAAGGAAGCAGAAATGGCGGCAGCTGTGCCGCAACTAATTAAGGTCCGAATACTGTTGTTGGGTAGGTTTAGATAGCGACCTAGTAAGCTAGAAGCTGCTGCACCCAAATGTACGGCAGGTCCTTCTCGTCCGGCAGACTGGCCGCTCAAAATGGTTAACACGCCACCGACAAATTGGGTCATCATACTTTTAAACGAGATATAACCCTGATGATAATTGAGACGCTCCATCACTAGTGCGACGCCGACCTTACGCTGGCTAATCTTCAAACGATACCAGATGGTGCCGATTAACAGGGCGCCGCTAAGCGGCATCACCACCCGCATAAAGGTACTTAAGCCTTCAAAATTTTCCGGATCACCTTCAGGAAGAAAATAAGCAAGAGGGACTTCGATCATGAAGCGGAAAAGCAGGATGACACCAGCAGTTAAGGACCCGGCAATCAGGCCAAGAATTGCTAGCTGTGGCAAAGCATCGACACCAGAGAGCTGCTGTCTGAAAACGCGCTTATAGTTTTCGAAGTGTGTTTTTAGCGGCATAGTCCGGCTTTATGGTCTTAAAATCTAATATTCAGTACAGTGCTAGTTTATAGCAAAGTAGATAATATTCTAAGAGCTAGAGCCTGAATGTGTTGCCATAAATGCTGGCAAGTGATTTATTTTCTATCCGAACGATTTTTCACTTTCTGGTTTAGCTCATCAATAGTCGCTTTCATCTGGCTGTGTGCGTCTTCAAGTAAAGTGCCCAAATCTTTGTCTTCAGCCATATGCGTGTCGATAGGAGGTAGAATTCGGACAATGACTTCACCTGCATGCCATTTATTGAGATTGATATGTTTGGGGTAGGCACTGGCGCAAATAGGAACAATGGGAGCAGAGGCTTGTTGAGCCATATGGAAGGCGCCTTTTTTAAAGGGTAGCAGATCATTACCGCCGTTACGTGTGCCTTCGGCAAAGACCCAAATCGAAGTATTATTGTGTTTAAGCGCTTCGGTTGTTTCAGCCATGGTATTGATAGATTCACGACTTTTGGAACGGTCGATCATGATATTGCCGGCGAGCCAATAAACCTGGCCAAATAAAGGCAGATACTTAAGGCTCTTTTTACCGACGCTTACACAGCGCTTAGGAATGACACCGCCGTGAACAAAGAGGTCGAGGTTGCTTTGGTGATTGGCGATAACAACGCTGGGGGGCATATTATCCAATAGTTCTTTATTCTCTATCGTCATTTTTACGCCCAATAACTTCAAAGCTCCCCAGCTGAATAGTCGCCCGCATATTCTTGTGTTATCAGGGTTGAAGGGCCTAAAAAGACAGATGCAACTGCCGAGCAAAGCAACGCTAAAGAAGTAAGTGAGAACGAGTATTGTACGAATAGTAAGTAGCATGCTTGAGTCAGTTATGTCCGTAGGCGGCGATTATTATCGAGAGGATGAGTGCGTAAAACGATTATAGAGCGTTTTGTGTCACAGCTATATTGTT